>JALSJA010000306.1 GCA_026989615.1 Parvularculaceae bacterium
ATGGTGAGGAGTTTTCCACCCGCAAGGCACGATCCTACCTCGCCCATCTCGAATATCGCCCGGACAAATCCCGCAGCATTGAATTGCTGCGTCGTTCCGATGGCAGCTATGCACTGACCGAAACCGCCTCATCCCTCGACAAGCGTTATATCGCTGTCGCCGGCAACATTACCGACAACCTCTTTAACAGCGCCGAACGCGTGGGCATGACCCGCGAAGCAACCGCCAATCTTGCCAATCTGTTTGTCTATGACATTGACTTTCAGCGCGAGATTTTTTCCGGCGACAGTTTTGAAGCCGTCTATGAAGCCTTTTACAATGATCGCGGTGAGCTGGTAAAAACCGGCGATATTATCTATGGCCGCATGACATGGCGTGGCGGGCGCAAATCGCGGGGCTATTATCGCTTTGTTGAAAATGACAAAACCGACTGGTTTGATGCCAAGGGTGAAAGCGCAAGGCGCTTCCTTATGCGCACGGTCATTGAAGGGGCGCGCATTACCTCGCGCTTTGGCAAACGCCGCCATCCCATTTCCGGCTATACCAAAGCCCATAAGGGGGTTGATTTTGGCGCCAGACGCGGCACGCCGGTCATGGCCGCCGGCGATGGGGTGATCATGCGCGCCAATCGCTTTTCCACCTATGGCAATTATGTAAGAATCAAACATGCCAATGGCTATGAAACCGCCTATGCCCATCTCAACGGTTTTGCCAAGGGTATCAGGAAAGGCAAGCGCGTGCGCCAGGGGCAGATTATTGCCTATGTGGGCTCCACCGGACGCTCCACCGGACCGCATCTGCATTATGAAGTTTTGCGCCGGGGCAAACAGGTCAATCCTTTGAAACTGAAAGTCGCCGATGGTAAAAAGCTCTCCGGCAAATCGCTGGATAGCTTTGCCGAAGAGCGTGACTGGATTGAACGTCTGCGCCCTGCATTGGGGCAGATTCAATTAGCAGAACTGCGCTAGAGCCTATTTTCGTTTTGATGGAATCAAAACCGGGCTCTAAGTTTTTGTTTTTGAGCACTTCTTGTCCGAAAACCGGCCTCATCCTGAGCTTGTCGAAGGATCCACTTATCCTGGAAACGCTCTAGAATTTTTCAAGCCTTACAAATTATCCCGGTCGCGCATTTCCTGCATCAGCTTGTGGATAAAACTGTCTACATCAATGGAGCCGTCAATCTGTCCGGCCAGCCTTTGCTTGATGCGATGGGGAAGCTGCGCCGGGTCCACAGGACCCAGCGCTTGCGCCGCCTCGCGCACCAGCTTTTCCAGTGCCTTATCATCCGGTTTTTTATCACTCATCATTTATCTCCTTTGCAATATGCGCCTTATTATTCTGCCTTATTCTGCCGCCGAAAGCCTGTGGACTTTGCGCGTCTCCAACATTTCGCCATTGATGACAAGATTATCCCCATCGGCCGAAAGCTGAACCACATCACCATCTTTCAACTTGCCGGCCAATATCATCTCCGCCAACGGGTCCTGCACCCGTTTTTGAATGACCCGTTTGAGCGGCCTTGCCCCAAAGACGGGATCATAGCCTGCTTCCGCCAGTAATTCCCGGGCCTTGTCATCCAGTTCGAGACTGATCTTGCGGCTCTCCAATATTTTGCGCAAACGACCAAGCTGGATATCGACAATCGCCCCCATCTGATCCCGGCGTAAACGGTGAAACAGGATAATTTCATCAAGCCGGTTCAAAAATTCCGGCCGGAAAGCCTGCCGCACTGCATCCATGACCATGGGACGCGCCGCATCCATGGGCTGATCGGGGCCAAGATTGGCCAGATGTTCCGAGCCAAGATTGGAAGTGAGGATGATCAAGGTGTTTTTGAAATCAATCACATGGCCCTGCCCGTCTGTCAGACGACCATCATCAAGCACCTGCAACAAGACATTGAACACATCCGGATGGGCTTTTTCCACCTCATCAAACAACACCACCTGGTAAGGCCGACGGCGCACAGCCTCGCTCAACACGCCACCTTCTTCATAGCCCACATAGCCGGGAGGCGCGCCAATAAGCCGCGAGACCGAATGTTTTTCCATAAATTCGGACATATCGATACGGGTAATCGCCTGCTCGTCATCAAACAGAAATTCCGCCAGCGCTTTGGTCAGTTCGGTCTTGCCGACACCGGTAGGCCCAAGGAATAAAAATGATCCAAGCGGGCGATTGGGGTCTTGCAAACCCGCCCGTGCCCGACGCACAGCGGCAGAAACCGCACCAACGGCCTCGTCCTGACCGACCACGCGTTTGTGCAGTTCGTCTTCCATTTTCAACAATTTCTCGCGCTCGCCCTCGAGCATTTTTTCCACCGGCACACCGGTCCAGCGGGCAACGACAGACGCGATTTGTTCGGCATCCACAACTTCATGAACAAGATCCGAGCTGGTTTCGGCTTTTTCCGCTTCCACCAGTTTCTTTTCCAGATCCGGAATGCGGCCATATTTGATTTCGGACGCTTTGGCCAAATCCCCATGGCGCTCCGCATCGGTCAATTGCTGACGCGCTTCTTCCAGCTCTTCTTTCAGACGGGTGGCCGAAGCGAGACTTTCTTTTTCCGCCATCCAGCGCGAGGTCAATTCGGCCGCCTGTTGCTCAAGCTCCGATAATTCAGCCTCCAATGTTTCAAGACGGTCTTTGGAGGCCTGATCTTTTTCTTTCTTCAGGGCCTCGCGCTCAATTTTTAACTGAATGATACGCCGATCCAGCTCATCCAGAGCCTCCGGCTTGCTATCAATCTGCATGCGCAAACGGGCCCCGGCCTCGTCCACAAGGTCGATGGCTTTATCGGGCAAAAAGCGATTGGTGATATAACGCTTGGACAGGGTGGCCGCAGCAACAATGGCGCTATCGGAAATCCGCACCCCGTGATGCAATTCATATTTTTCCTTCAAACCCCGCAATATGGAAATCGTATCTTCGACGCTGGGCTCATCCACATAAACTGCTTGAAAACGCCGGGCCAAGGCCGCGTCTTTTTCCACATATTTGCGATATTCATCCAAAGTGGTTGCACCAATGCAATGCAATTCACCGCGCGCCAGGGCAGGCTTTAAAAGATTGGACGCATCCATGGCGCCATCACTTTTACCGGCGCCAACCAGCGTGTGCATTTCGTCGATGAATAGAATGATTTTGCCTTCGGCCGAGGTGACTTCTTGCAAGACCGCTTTCAGGCGCTCTTCAAATTCACCGCGATATTTTGCGCCGGCAATCAGGCTGCCCATATCAAGGGCCAGCAATTTTTTATCGCGAATGGATTCCGGCACATCGCCATTGACGATGCGTAAAGCCATGCCTTCAATAATCGCGGTTTTACCAACACCGGGATCACCGATCAGCACCGGATTATTCTTGGTGCGCCGGGCCAATACCTGCATGGTGCGGCGAATTTCCTCATCGCGACCGATAACCGGGTCAAGCTTGCCCTGCTCGGCAGCCTCGGTGAGATCGCGAGCATATTTTTTAAGGGCATCATAGGCCTGCTCGGCCGATGCACTATCGGCAGTCCGGCCCTTGCGCAAATCATTGATGGCACCGTTCAGGGCCTGCGCCGCAACACCCGCCTGTTCAAACCAGGGGGCGAATTCCTTTTCCATGGATAGCGCCAATAACAGGCGTTCGGTGGTAACAAAACTGTCGCCGGATTTTTTGGCAATTTCTTCGGCGCGCGCAAACAGACGGGCTGTCGACTGCGCCATCATTAATTGCGCCCCATCGCCCTCCACTTTCGGCAGTTTGTCAATGGCCTCATTGGCTTTATCGGCCAACAGCCGCGGATTGCCGCCCGCCGCCTTGACGAGATTGGCAGCCAACCCTTCTTCATCATCCAGCAGGGCTTTTAGGATATGGGCGGGAATGATCTGTTGATGGCCTTCACGCAGAGCAATGGTTTGCGCGGCCTGTATCAGGCCTTTGGCCCGATCGGTATAATTTTCAAAATTCATGATTGACCTCTTTTAGAGCATCTTTTGGAATTACTGCGCCATCCCGTTATGGCAATGGCACCTTCCCGTCTAAAATGGGAGGTCAAAAACAGTTTTCAAGACCTGCAAAAGAGGGTTTTTTCAACCGTGCCCGGCCTACATCCCGCCAACCCCGATCAACGTGCCGCCATCAATGGTAATATGCTGGCCGGTCATCCAGCGCCCGGCGGGCGAAGCAAGGAAAACCGCGGCCCCGGCAATATCGTCAGGCTCCCCCAGACGCTTTAAGGGAAGCTGCGAGGCGACAAATTTTTCTGTCGCCGGGTCTTTCCACAGGGCCTCGGCAAAGTAAGTTTTTACAATGCCCGGTGCGATACAATTGGCGCGAATGTTATCACCACCATATTCCACAGCGAGATTGCGGGCCATTTGCAAATCGGCGGCTTTGGATACCCCATACATGCCAATCCCTTTATTGCCCACAAAAGCCGAGATTGAGGAGATAATGACAATTGCCCCATCCTTGTTTTTTTGCATTTGCGGCAAAACCATATGGGCAAGAAGGTGATTGGCTTTGATGTTGCAATTAAAAATTTTGTCAATCTGTTCTTCGGTAATGTCTTTTGACGGACCATAGGCCGGATTGACCGCCGCATTGCAAATCAGAATATCCACATCACCAAATTTCTGATTGGTTTCATCCACCAGATTTTGCAAATGCTCTTTATGGGAAATATTGCAAGCAACCGCAAAAGCGCAATCGCGGCCCCTATCCTCATTGATGCTATTGGCAACATCCTGACAAGGCTCCAGCTTGCGACTGGAAACAACCACATTGGCCCCATGCTGGGCAAGACGGCGGGCTATCGCTTCGCCAATCCCACGTGATGCACCGGTAATGATGGCGGTTTTGCCATCAAGATCAAAAAGAGTGCCTTTCATGCTATCCTTCATGGGGGATTTCCTTTGCTGCCTATCCTATTTGGCGCCACTCTAATTTAGAACTGGTTGCAAGGCCAAGGCATAATGGCAGTCGAAGAAAATCTATTCGGCAGCAATTTCCGGCGTTGTCGCTTTTTCCGATTCACCCTTCTGCGACCCGGCCTTGTCTGATTCATCTGCGCCTGATTCTGGCTGTTCATCGCTCTTGGATGCATTTTCGCTGATCCGGGGGCGACGGCGGCGCTTGCGCACAGGCCGATCTTCGCTTTGCCCGCCAGCTTCCGAGGATGTCTGATTTCTGTCCCGGGCTGGCTTGCCTTCCTCGGCATTTTCCGATTTTTGCCCCGCAGCCTCCCCGGAAGCATTATCGCCTGCATCCGGTTGCCCCTGTGCTTGTGTTTGTGCTTGCGGCGTCGGCTGCTGGGCCTTCATCAACCGGTAATAATGCTCCGCATGTTGCAACAGACTTTCAGCCCGAACACGGTCGCCGGATGTTTGCGCATCCCGGGCGAGGGTCTGGTATTTATCGTAAATCTGCATGGCCGTGCCGCGAATTTTGACTTCGGGCCCTGTTGATTCAAGGGAACGATTGGCATTGGAGCCTTGACGACGGCGATTATTATTGCGGTTACGCTTCATGTTATTACCTGCCATGCGATGCGTCTTCCACCTTTCTTTGTTAAACGCTAGTCTTTGTTAAACGCTAGAGCCTTTTCGGTTTTGATGGAATCAAAACCGGGCTCTAAGTCTTTGTTTTTGAGCACTTCTTATCCGAAAACCGGTTCCCACTTTTCGGGAAGTGCTCTATTATTTTTATCTGGCCTGCCGGTTATCCCTTGTGACCATGCTCATCCTCGCATCACTTGATTACAAGTGCTTCGATTGGAGGCTTTTTAAACTCTTCGGGCTCTGGTTCGGGTTGTTGTTTCCATTCTGGCGATTTTCGCCATAACACGCCCTCGAATTTGTTTTTTATCTTTGAGTTTTGGCTCTCGCTAAACCTTTCGGGTTTATTTTCTATTGCCTGAAATTCACTGATTTGATCCCAATCAAGCTTGGTGCCCGCCATCCTTCTCAATGAGGCGCAAAATGCGGCAAACCATCAAGAATTATCATCAAGGAAATCAGCTGGAGGGCGGTTTTTATAATTCTGCCCCTCTTTGCGATTCATAGAATAGCTGACCCGCGCCCGGAAGCAAACCCTTTTTTCAACTAAAATATGCCCCAAAACAGTAAAATTATCCTTTCCCGAACAGAGTCTTAGCGGCTGGTCCAGCCGATGAGGCGATCTTGCCCGGCCCAATCCTGTTTTGAGATTATTTTCCCGGTGAAATTCTGCTGCTTACACATTTGCTCTATCATCTCTGTCACAGCCCGTCTTTGCGTCGCGCCAATCTCGAACAAGGCTGCCGCTTTTGGTGTAAGGCTGGCAAAGCACCATTTGAAGATCGCCCTATAGGCCTGAAGCCCGTCAGCGCCGCCAAAAAGCGCAAGCGCCGGATCATGATTCTTGACCTCATCCGGCAGCGCTTCTGCCTCGGCAATATAGGGCGGATTGGAAACAACCAGATCAAAAACGCCCGCGACGGGACATACAAAATCATGCTCTATCAGGACCAACCGATCCGCCACCCCATGGCGCTTGGCGTTTTCTCTGGCTACCGCCAGCGCCTCAGGAGAAAGATCAATGGCGGTGGCAATGGCGTCGGGAAATTCTTTTAGCAGGCAGATGGCAAGACAGCCGGAACCGGTGCCAATATCAAGAATGGTTTCCGGCGGGGTTTTGGCAAAAATTTCAAGCGCCGTCTCAATCAACAACTCGCTATCCGGGCGCGGGGTCAGGACATGGGCGCTGACCTTGAAGGCAAGTGACCAGAACTCGCGCTCGCCAGTAATGGCATCAAAAGGCCTGCCGGATTTTCGCTGTGCCAGAAGCGCGCGATAATCATCTATCTGCTTGGAAGAGAGATGTTCTTTTTCCCGCAGAATAATATCCCCATGGGAAAACCCGCTCACCCATTGCAATAAAAGCCTTGCCTCCAGCGCCGGATTATCGAGATGTTCCAATATCGCCCTGCCCTCGGCAAGAAGCGCCTTGATAGTGCTATCGGAAATAGGCATTTACGCCTCATCGGCCATAGCCGCAAGGCGCTCGGCCTGATCGGCCTGTGTAAGAGCCGTTACCAGCTCTTCCAGCGCTTCGCCCTCGATTATTTTATCGAGCTTATAGAGGGTGAGATTGATGCGGTGATCAGTGACCCGGCTTTGCGGATAATTATAAGTGCGAATCCGCTCGGAGCGATCCCCGGACCCGATTTGCCCGCGCCGCTCTGCAGCCCGCTCCGCATCAGCCCGCTCACGCTCCATATCATAAAGCCGTGCCCGTAATACTTTCATGGCTTTGGCGCGATTCTTGTGTTGTGACTTTTCATCCTGCTGAATGACAATCACTCCGGTGGGTAAATGGGTGATGCGCACGGCACTGTCGGTGGTGTTGACCGATTGCCCGCCCGGTCCTGAAGCACGAAATACATCAACGCGCAAATCACTGTCGGCGATTTCTATATCCACCTCTTCCGGCTCCGGCAATACCGCCACAGTGGCCGCCGAAGTATGGACCCGACCTTGGGTTTCCGTTTCCGGTACACGTTGCACCCGATGGACCCCGGATTCAAATTTCATTTTGGCAAATACGCCGGTGCCGGAAATACTGGCCTGCACCTCTTTATAGCCCCCGGCTTCCGATTCGGAGGTCGTGAGAATATCCACCTTCCAGCCATTCAAAGAGGCGTAACGCTGATACATGCGGAACAAATCCCCCGCGAACAAGGCCGCTTCATCACCGCCAGTCCCGGCACGCACTTCAAGAATGACCGAGCTGTTATCGGCCTTGTCTTTGGGCAAAAGCATGATTTGCAGACGGCTTTCCAGATCGGCAATTTGCGCTTCCAGCTCTTTGACTTCTTCTGCCGCCATCTGCGCCATTTCCTTATCCTCGGCGGCGCTCATTTCTTGGGCATCCATCAACTCCGCTCTTGCGCTTTGCAACGCGAGGGAAGCTTCGGCAATGGGCTTTAATTCTGCATGCTCTTTGGACAGTTTGACGATTTCACTGGCATCAGAAATTTTCGACATCTGATCTTCAATCGCGGCAAAACGTTGAACAATGGCGGCGAGTTTTTCGTCAGGAATAAGCGGCGCGGACATGAAAAATGCTTTCTGGAATAAATGGGCGATGGAAGAGGTCAGGCAGCCTGCGAACCGCTACCGCCCTTTCTTGCCGATTTTGCAAGCTTGGCGCTTTCAGCCTCTGCCTTGGTGGCTTCAATCTCGGCAGCCTTTTGTTCCACCAATTCGACCAGATGGTCAATCATATCATCATTATGCAGCTTATGGTCCGGCAGACCGGCCATATAGACCATGCCGCTTTGGGCGCCGCCACCGGTAAAACCGATATCGGTCTCCCGCGCCTCGCCGGGACCATTGACCACACAGCCAATAATCGACAGCGACATGGGG
>JALSJA010000307.1 GCA_026989615.1 Parvularculaceae bacterium
TCAGAAAAGCTGGGGACTGGCGCGTTGTGCCAGTCGGGAAATTTTTCGCGACATTCCAGCCGATATTCCACAAGGCGCGGACATAAAGGGCAATCCAGAGACGGGATCGGGGTCGCCATGGCGCGGCCTAATCTTCCGGATCGTCTTCGTAATCATCCTCATAATCGTCCTCATAATCATCGTCATAATCATCATCACGCGCGATCTTTTTCGGGCTGGCTTTACGGCCAATCTCGCCTTCAAGGTCGGCCAGATCGATAAAGGCATCAGCCTGACGGCGGACCTCGTCAGAGGCCATGGGCGGGCTGGTTTTGATGGTCGAGACAATGACCACCCGCACGCCCATATCCTGAAGTCGGGATACAGCGGGCTTGAACTCGCCATTGCCGGTAAACAGCACGATGGCATCAAGATGCACGGCCTGGGTCAGCATATCCACAGCCAGTTCAATATCGGTTGAGCCCTTATAACGGCGCTTGCCGGAGGCATCGGTATATTCACGGGCGACCTTGGTGACCATGGTATAGCCATTATAGTCGAGCCAATCGACCAGCGGGCGCAGGGGCGAATAATCCTGATCGCGGTCTTCCTGCATGGCGGTATAATAAGAGGCACGCACCAGACGGCATTCTTCGCTGGTCTTGGTCAGCAGGCGCTTGTAATCAATGTCAAAGCCAAGATTGCGGGCGGTTTTATACAGATTGGCACCGTCAATGAAGATGGAAACGCGGTCGAGGGGAGAAATGCTGAGCCAATTAGCCATGAGAAATATACCTTTGTTTGAAAATGCTTATGAGTATCTTCGAATGTTATAGAACCGCATTGGCGAGATATTCAAGCCCCCAAAATGCCCCGGACCAAGGAAGTGATGATGCGCAATAAATTTGAATGGGCTTATATCGCCTTGGGGTCGAATAAGGCGTTTAATGGGCTTGCCCCGGCGGATATTATTGTCCGGGCAGCAAAAGCGGTTTGTGATTTTGCCGCCGCGGGGGAGGCGGGAAATATCTGTTCTTCGCTTTATCGCTCTCCGGCATGGCCAGACCCGTCGGATCCGCCCTTCGTCAATGGGGTTATGAAACTGTCGACGGCCCTGGCCCCACAGGCTCTGATGGCCGGATTGCTGGCAATAGAGGCCGGATTTGGCCGCGATCGCCGCGCACAGTGTAAAAACGCACCGCGCAGTCTTGATCTTGACCTGCTGGCCATGGGCGATCTGGTCATCAAAGGGCAAAATGCAGAGGAACTGACCCTGCCACATCCACGCCTCGCAGAGCGGTCCTTTGTGCTGGTGCCTCTGGCGGAAATTGCGCCCGATTGGCGCCACCCGCAAACGGGAGCGGGCATAGAGGATTTGCTGGCCGGATTGGCAGCAAAAGGGGCCGCCCCCGGGGATTGGCCGGAAAAACTCTGAAACCCATGCCAAAACCGCAGTAAATTAAGGCTTTGGAGGTAGTTTTTACGGTTGATTTAATCGGGCGATACCCCTAGAAGTCGCTCTTCATTTAATGATTACGGAGTTACCGCATGGCACGGGTTACTGTCGAAGATTGCATCGACAAGGTCGACAATCGTTTTGATCTGGTTCTTTTGGCTGCTTATCGCGCGCGTATGATCGCTGCCGGGGCGCCGCTTACCGTGGATCGGGATAATGATAAAAACCCGGTTGTGGCTTTGCGGGAGATTGCCGAAGAGACCCTGAAAACGGAAGATCTGGTCGAAAATCTGGTGACCTCCTTGCAAAAGCAATTGGACACCGACCAGCCGGAAGATGCCGAGGGCATGCCAGCGGACAAGGTCGATTTGCCGGAGCATGACAGTCTGGATGAAGATGCATTGCTGCAAGCCATGCAAGGCGCCGGCGTTGCGCCCTTGCAGGCCGGTTCGAAATCCTGAAACCAGCTTGAAGCTTTAGCCTATCTGGCCCATTGTTTAAATGACGGCATTTTATGAATTTGCCCGTCTTTTGCCCATGGGTAGATTTGAAGGTTAAGAAATTGAGCAAAGGCTCCGACCATAAACCGCAAATAGCGGACAGCACGCCAGCTGTCCCCGCAGCGTCCGCAGGCGCGTCTGCCACAAAGACGCCTATGGGCCACAGGGAGCTGATTGTCCGCCAGCACGAACTGGTCGAGCGGGTGCGGGCCTATGACCCCAATCTCGATGAAGATATGCTGAACCGGGCCTATGTCCTGGCCATGAAAGCCCATGGCGGGCAATGGCGGCAAAATGGTGATCCCTATTTCACCCATCCGATTGCGGTCGCCATGATTCTGACCGATCTGCGGGTTGATCCCTATGCTATCGCCACGGCGCTGCTGCATGATACGGTTGAGGATACGGATGTCACCATAGAAGATATTGAAGACAAGTTCGGTCATGAAATTGCGGCTCTGGTTGATGGGGTCACCAAAATCACCAAGCTGAACCTGCAATCAACCGATACCGCACAGGCCGAGAATTTTCAAAAATTTATCGCTGCCGTCAGCAAGGACCCCCGTGTTTTGCTGGTCAAGCTTGCGGACCGTTTGCACAATATGCGCACATTACATTTTGTGCCCAATCCGGAAAAGCGCCGCAAAAAAGCGCAAGAGACCATGGAAATATATGTACCCCTGGCCGGGCGCATGGGGGTTCAGAAGTTCCGCGAAGAGCTGGAGGATTTATGCTTTCGCTATCTCAATCCGGAAGGGTATAAGACAATCGCCAAAGAGCTGGAAAAGCTCGGTCAAGATGCCGTTCATCAGGTGGTTGCCTTTGCCCAGGATTTACGCCAACGCCTGCAAAAGCATGACATCAAGGCGGAGGTCTATAGTCGCGAAAAACGGCCTTTTTCCATTTGGCAGAAAATGCAGCGCAAGAAAGTCGCCTTTAGCGAACTGGCCGATATTTATGCTTTTCGTATCATCGTGGATAATGTTGCAGATTGCTATCGCGCTTTGGGGGTCATCCATAGCGCTTTTTCCATGATCCCCGGGGAGTTTGACGATTATATTTCCACCCCGAAACCCAATGATTACCAGTCCATCCATACCGCTATTCTGGCGACAATATCCGGAGATAAAGACAAGCAGCGGGTCGAAATTCAAATTCGCAGTCGGGATATGCACGAAAATGCCGAGCGCGGCATTGCCGCCCATTGGCGCTATAAGGAAGTTTCTAAGCATTCCGATCAAAACAAGATTGAATTGGGAAAGGTCGGAAAAGTAGGGCCTTATGAATGGCTGCGCGCCGCCTTTGAAATGTTGCAACATGGGGCTGACCCTTCCGAATTTCTCGAAAACGCCAAAATGGAGTTGTTTTCCGATCAGATTTTTTGCTTCACCCCCGGCGGGCGGGTGATTGCCCTGCCCAAGGGGGCCACCACTATAGATTTTGCCTATGCGGTCCATACGGAACTGGGGGATAGCTGTGTTGGCGCGCGGATAAATGGCGTCACCAAACCTTTACGCACCACATTAAAAAATGGTGATGTCATCAAGGTGCTGCTCTCTTCCAATGCACCGGTGCCCGATGAATGGCGCTCTCTCGTTGTCACCGGACGGGCAAAATCCGCCATCACCAGACGCATAAAAAGATTGCATCATGAAGAGCTGATTAAATTCGGCAAGAAACTGATTGAATCGGAATTATCCGCCCATGCCTTACCCCATACCGAGCAGGCCATTCAAAATGCGGCCCCGCGATTGGGGTTACAAAATGCCAAGGCAAAGGATATTTACGAGGCTGTGGGCAAGCTCAATCTTTCGGCCCGGAAGGTTCGCGAAGCTGCCTATCCGGGGGTGGTGGATGATGATGATTTCAAAAAGCGCCGGGAAAGCGGGCAAACCACTTTTACAGGGCAGCGTCGCCCGATCCCTCTTGAGGGTTTGAAGCGCGGGGTCACGGTTGTCTTGTCAGCCTGTTGCTCGCCACTGCCCGGAGAGCGCATTATCGGCCTGCCCGGTGCGGCCCATCAGGTGATGGTCCATAGAATGGATTGTGACGCGCTGGACAAAACCGACATTCCCGAACGGGACTGGTTTGATTTGCGCTGGCGCGACGAATTGACGACCGCTTTCATCGCACGTTTGTCTTTATCCCTTAACAACCGACGCGGCGTGCTGGCAGAAGTTGCGCGCATCTTTGCCCGCTATGATGCGGATATCATCAATATTTCGCTGCGCAATCGGGAGGTTGATTTTACCGATATGGTGGTCGATATCGAAGTGATCGATGCCAAACATCTGGCCAATGTGATGGCTGGCCTGCGCGCCTCGCAAAATGTTATGCAGGCAGAGCGGCGCCATGATATTCCCATCGAGCAGGCGCCAATCAGAACCGTGGGCGATATTTATCAGTAATGTCAGGATAGAATAATGAATGAAGTCAATCATGATCTTGTGATGCGCGAATTTTCCGAATGCGGCGCCCTCATGAAGGGACATTTTATTCTTTCATCAGGCCTGCATAGCGACACCTATCTCAACAAATCCATTGTTTCCATGTATCCGGACCGGACCGAACGTCTGTGCCGGGCCTTGGCGGACGAGGTCAAAGCAGAAATCATCCCCGCCATCACCCATATTGTCGCGCCCGCCATGGGTGGAATAATTTTCGGCTACGAGACCGCGCGCGCCCTCAATGTGCCGTTTATGTATGTGGAGCGGGTTGCTGGCGCGTTTCAATTACGGCGGGGCTTTTCCCTGCCGGATAATGCCAGGGTTCTGGTGGTGGAAGATATCGTCTCAACCGGCCTTTCGGCGCGTGAATGTGTTGATGCCATCAAAGCCGTTGGCGTCAAGCCAATCGCCGCGGCGTGCCTGATAGATCGCTCCAATGGCAAGGCGGATCTGGGCGTGCCGCTCATTGCCTTGGCGCGCCTTGAAGTCGATACATGGCCAAAGGATAGTTTGCCGCCACATTTGCAGGATATTCCAGCGGTAAAGCCCGGTAGTCGGGGATTGGCCTAAATGAAAAAACCTTTGCAGGAAAATCCGGCGGCCAGTGCCCCGCCTTTGCGGCTCGGGGTCAATATCGATCATGTGGCAACTTTGCGAAATGCCCGGGGTGGCGATTTGCCCGATCCGGTTCGTGCGGCCCATCTTGCGGCAGCGGCGGGCGCGGATGGTATTACAGCCCATTTGCGAGAGGATCGGCGCCATATCAATGACAAGGATATGCATCGCCTGAGAGAAGAAATAGATCTGCCGCTTAATTTTGAAATGGCGGCAACAGCGGAAATGGTTTCGATCTGTCGCGCGATTAAGCCTCATGGGGCCTGTCTGGTACCGGAAAATAGGCTGGAACGCACGACAGAAGGGGGCCTCGACGCGGCGGGGCAGGCCAATGCCCTCAAATCATTTGTCGAGGCCCTGTTGGAAAACGATATACGCGTCTCTTTATTTCTTGACCCGGATGAGCGTCAAATCGAAGCGGCTCTGCATCTTGGTGCGCCGGTGGTTGAAATACATGTAGGGCATTATCATGATCTCGTCATGGCTTGTGATATCAAGGGCATTGAAGCAGAATATAACCGTATTGTAGCCTGCGCCAAAATGGGTGCCGAAATGGGGTTGGAAATGCATGCAGGCCATGGGCTTAATTTTCAAAATGTGCAGCCCATTGCCGGGATTGCCGAATTGCGCGAGCTCAATATCGGGCATTTCCTGATTTCCGAAGCCTTGTTTATGGGGCTGGATAATGCCATTCGCGAGATGAAACAATTAATGCAGGACGCCAGAACGGGAATGCTGGTATGATTATCGGCCTTGGGCAGGATATGATTGACATAAGGCGCGTGGAAAAAACCCTGAAGCGTCATGGGGACCGTTTTGTGCAGAGACTGTTCACACCGGTCGAGCAGGCCAAATCTGACAGGCGCAAAAAACGCGCCGCCTCCTATGCCAAACGGTTTGCTGCGAAAGAAGCCTGTGCCAAGGCACTCGGGACCGGTCTCAATCAGGGCGTTTATTGGCGCGATATGGGGGTCGTCAATCTACCGGGCGGCAAGCCGACCCTTGAATTGACCGGCGGCGCGAAAAACCGCCTCGACAAGATAACCCCGCCGGGTCATCAGGCCTTTATCCACCTGACCATTACCGATGATGATCCGCATGCCCAAGCCTTTGTAATCATTGAAGCATTGCCAGTGGCCAAGGATCCATAAAACATTACAGGAAAACAGGTTGGCAGGGGCCACAGGCACGCGTAAACAGGTAAAAAACGTGGGATAAAGGGCAATATAGAGCCGACCTTTATCTCGGGGTCTCTTTGTGAGTGAGTGATAGAAGCGATGAAAATTAAGTTTGGTGATGCCGGTAAAGGCAATACAGGCCAGAAAACAGGGTCAAATATCGGCATGGAAGGCGAGGCCATTGCCGGCGGGGAGGCCCAGATGACCCTGATGGAAGAGGTCTGGGATGTGATTAAAACCGTTGGCCTTGCGGTATTGATTACCTTGATTTTCCGAATTTTCTTTTATCAGCCCTTTAATATTCCAACCGGCTCCATGCAGCCCAATCTGCTGGTGGGGGATTTTGTTCTCGTTTCAAAAGGTACTTATGGCTATTCCAAAGCCTCGCTAATTTGGCCACTGACCCGGATTGATAGTCAGGCCATTATATTCGACAAGCCGGTGGAACGGGGTGATGTGGTTGTTTTTAAAAACAGCCATGATCAGAACAAGGATTATATCAAACGGGTTATCGGCATGCCGGGAGATCGTATCCAAACCATTGGCGGACTGTTATATATCAATGGCAAACAGGTGCCGCGGGAATTTGTCTCCAATGAAACTATTGCTTGCCGGGGCTATAATTCAAAAGCGGCTACTTGGCGCGAGACCTTACCCAATGGTGTCAGCTATATCATTCAGGAATGTCAGGGTAATGATTACACGCTTGACAATGCCGGTCCGTTTCTGGTGCCTGCCGATCATTATTTCATGATGGGTGACAATCGCGATAATTCGCAGGATAGTCGCACCGAATATGTGCAATATGTTCCTGACTACCAGATCGTTGGTAAAGCCCAGAATCTTGTATTTTCTGTGGATGGCAAGAAATCCCATATCTGGGAGGTCTGGAAATGGCCGGGGGCTATTCGCTATTCCAGAATTTTTGATCGGGTAGAATGATTGCCGTCGAAATGAGCCAGAATAAATGACCAGACGATCCCGCCTTGGCGAACTTGAAGCAAAGCTCGGTTATAAATTTCATGATATTACCTTGCTTGAGCGGGCGCTTAATCATTCCTCCTTATTGTCCGAAGGGGATGTGCGCTCTCTGGAGCGACTGGAATTTCTCGGGGATCGGGTATTGGGATTGTTGACGGCGGAAGAATTATGGCGTCGCTATCCGGACTTTGATGAAGGGGATATGGCACCGCGCCTGAATGCTCTTGTGCGCAAGGAGACTTGCGCTGAAGCTGCTATATTTTTTGGCTTGCCCGAATATATCCGTTTTTCCAAAGCAGAAGAAGGGGCTGGCGGGCGCGAAAAAATTTCTGTTTTGGGCGATGTTTGCGAGGCCTTGCTTGGCGCTCTTTATATTGATGGTGGTTTGGAGGCGGCGCGGAAAAGTTTTGACGCTTTCTGGCAGAAAAACTTTGAAGCCCTGTTCCGCCGCTATCGGGATGCCAAAACAGAATTGCAGGAATGGGCCCAAAAGCACGGTCTCAGCGTGCCGTCCTATCGGGAATTGAACCGCTCCGGACCGGCTCATGCGCCGCTATTCACAGTTCAAGTTTCGGTTGAGGGCTTAAAGCCGGAAACGGCGACCGGGAAGTCCAAAAGACAGGCGCAAATGGATGCGGCTGAAAAAATACTGGTCCGCGAAGGGCTATGGGAAGCTGAAAATGACTGACAGCAATATAGTAAAGGGGGAAACCAAATGCGGTTTTGTCACCGTTTTGGGGGCCCCCAATGCTGGCAAATCAACCCTTGTAAACGCTCTGGTGGGCGCGAAAGTGTCTATTGTGACGCCAAAAGTTCAAACCACAAGAGCGCGTATTCGCGGTGTGGCTGTCCATGGGGATACGCAGATTGTCTATATTGACACACCGGGCATATTTACACCGCGCCGCAAGCTGGACCGTTCCATGGTGGCTGCCGCATGGGAAGGCACGGAAGATAG
>JALSJA010000308.1 GCA_026989615.1 Parvularculaceae bacterium
CTCCTGAGCCAAGGCGAAGGGCCGGACGGATAACCGGCCTCACCCTGAGGAGCCGCGAAGCGGCGTCTCGAAGGGTCCACTTATTCTGGAAACGCTCTAGGATTGGTCTCAAGCGCTGTCTTCGGCATCTTTATTGGCCAATGATTTCAGACGATAGGGGTTATAGGCCTGACTTGCCGGTTTACGCTCTTCTTTGATATGGCGCTGTTCGCGGCGGGGATAGAAATAAAGCGCTGTTGCCGCAGAAATGCGCGCCCATTGCCAGATGAGGGCCAAAACGCCGAGGCCAGCCATAAAGACCAAGGTGATACTGCCAAGCCAGATTTGGGTCATGGGTAATGTGCCATTGGCAAACAGCAAAATCGGTGTTGGCAATAATGCAAACCAGACAGAAAAGCCGAGGGCGGCCGCAGCGCTACGGTGCGCCCGATGGGCATAGGCACCGATAAGGCCCGATAATAAAATCGTGCTACCAACAAGGATCGCATAAAAAACAGGCAGGCCCTTGCTGGCCATTAAAAGCAGACCGCTGCCAAACACAAAACCAAAAACACTTAAATAGGCGGTATAGCGCGAACGCCAGGTAAAGGGCTTGCGTAAAATTGCTCCCCCTTGATGGTAGCGATGTAAAAGCAGGCTGGGCATGATAATGGCGCCAGCGACACCGATAACCCATAATAAGGCGGCGTTGATCATGGTTTTGGGGCCGGGCGCAAACATCACTACCAGCCAGGCCAGAAAGACGGATAACAATAAAAGCAGGCCCAGCGTTATGCGCCCATGACGGGCAAGGGTGTCAATCTGGGTGAGGAGTGCCGTGCGGGAGGCGCCTTTATCGGCAGCAATC
The DNA here is from genome assembly GCA_026989615.1 of Parvularculaceae bacterium. GTDB lineage: Bacteria > Pseudomonadota > Alphaproteobacteria > Caulobacterales > Parvularculaceae > S012-90. The sequence goes on from JALSJA010000308.1 coordinate 848, forward strand.
AGTCGCTCGGACAGGGCCAGCTTGTTGCGTAAGTGGTCAGAATCAATCCCGGCATCATCCCCAAGAGCGCGCAATGCTTCCCTTAAGTCTTGAGCCGATTGGTCTGGCTCTCTATCCGATTTAACCGCAACCATTTTTAAGCCTGTAAAGAATAGGCCGATAGAAATTATGCCGGATGCTATTCAGCAGCAGGCGGCAGTCTCTCGGCCTTGTGTAAGTCTTTGTCAGCATGGGTAACATTCTCGCTGGCCATTGTGGCAATGCTATCGTCATCATTGCTGGCCATGTCTGGCCCCTCAATCGGCAAATGTAATGCCACCAAAGTGCCGCGTCCTTCCTTGGAGGAAAGGCTGACCCAGCCGCCATGCAATTCAACAAAGCTTTTCACCAGAGCAAGTCCAAGACCAACACCGGAGCCGGGCCCGCGGCTTTCAAAACGGTCAAACGCCTTGGCCTGATCTTCTGCAGAGACACCGCGACCGGTATCGCGCACCCATAGACAAACGGTTTCGCCTTCACGGCTGGCACCCATTTCAACAGTGCCACCTTCTTCGGTAAAGGCAAAAGCATTGGCCACAAGATCAAATAAAACCTGCTTGATACGGGTTTCGTCGGCAATTACAAATCCGACATCATCTTCGCAAACAGTTTTCAGGGTAATCTGGCTGTCTTCGGCGCGCAGTGCTGCATAGGTGCTAACGGTTTCCAGCGTATCGCGGACATTCATCTCAGCCAAATCGAGATCAAGCTTGCCGGCGTCCAGCGCGGCCAGATCAATAATATTATTGATAAGGTCGAGAAGGTGATTGGAGGCGGTAAGAATATTGGCCGCATAATCTTTTTGGCGATCATTTAACGGGCCAAACATCTCGGTTTCCAACATTTCCGAGAACCCGATGATTGTGTTGAGCGGATTGCGCAGATTATAGGAAATATGGTTGACGAATTTGGACTTGATGCGGTCGGCCGCTTCCAGCCATTCATTGCGCTCTTTGAGTTCTTTTTCCCGCTCGCGACTATCGGTGACATCGAGGAAGGTAACAAGGCTGGCCCCATCGGGCAGGGGGGCGGTGGCATAGGCGAAGGTGCGCCCGTCATTCAGGGAAATTTCGGTCAGCGGTATCGGGGCCCGGTCCTGCGGCGATAGCGAGGTAATGCGTTGGCGCAAAGCCCGCCAATGATCGTCGCAATCTTCGGCATATTGGCTAAACTCTTTGGCCAGATCGTCAAAGTCAGGCAATTCGGACAGGCGCTCCGGGGCGAGATTCCATAATTTCTGGAATGCCGAGTTGAACAAACGCAAAGATCCGTCAGAGGCAAAAACCGCAACGCCTTCTGCAAGATTGTTTAAAGTGGCCCGTTGCACCGAGATTTGCGTATTGTATTGCGTCTCCAGTAACAGTTTTTCAGTAATATCTTCAAACACCACCAGCACGCCGCCCAGAGGGTGGCGGCGGCGCACGACCCGCAAGGTTTTGCCATTGGGCAGGGGCCATATCTCGTCGGGCATGGATCCTTCCATGGCATCGGGGCCAACATTCTCTGTATAAAGATCAAGTTGTCCGCGTTTCCATTCATTGAAGTCACCTTGCTCGGGCAGGCGTCCTTTTTGATGCAGGCGGTCAAGAATATCCCCATGGGATGGGCGGGTGCGCAATTCCGCATCATCAAGTTTCCATAAATCAAGGAAGGCCTGATTGTAATATTCTATATGCTGGGCAGCGCTAAACACGGCAACGGCAGACGTCATCTGATCAAGCGTCTCGCGATGGGCTTTTTGATGGCGGCGCAGATCCTCTTTTGCGCGATCCAGCGCGGAAATATCGACCGCCACACCGGCCAGAGCAGATTCTCCGGTCTGATGCATGGGGGTTTCGACAACCCGTAATACGCGCCTTTGACCGCGAATATTGACAATCACCGTGTCGTCCATAATACGCCGGCCACCGGGGCGCATAAATTGTTCGCGGGCTTTTTCCGCCAAGGCCTTGAAGGCCGGATCAATTTCGATTTGATTGTCAATCACATCCTGCAGGGAAAGCGCCTCGACAGTTTCAATATAGGCCCGATTGACCCATTCCAGTTGCAATCCGGCACCGCGCCGCCAGCTTGGCATGGGCAGTTTTTCCAACTGATTGAGCGCGCCGTGCAAATCGGCCGCACGATCCCGGGCTTGGCCCAAAACCCCGCCATCTTCGGCAAGGCGCACCGCCGGGTCTGTGAGCCATAAGGTTACCTGATCACCGGCGACCCGGCCATCGACCTCGATAGCGCGGCCCTCCTTGGTCAGGACCGATCCGGAAAAGGCGACCCCATGGGCGCGCAATTCGTGCATCCGGTCTTTGAGGGTGCGTATTTCTTCCGGCGGCAGGTCTTCTTCCAGCGGCAATTCACCCAAGGATTTCAGCAGGGCATCAGCCGGGTTGATCAGCGCATCAACATCATCATCAGCAAAGGCCAGCAGCGCGGCCAAAGCTGCCGGTCCGCCCAGAACCCGTGGCTTGCCCCAGCCATTATCAATATCCTCATAGGCGTCATCCCAGACAAGCACCAATCCGGGATGGGCGGCCAATACGGATTCCGAGCGCTCCAGTTCGGCTTCCATTTTGGCAAGTTTTTGCGACCAGATCAGCGCGCCTGATTTTTCAATGCGCGATAAACGTATGGCCCAGACAAGGGTTGCAAAGGCAAACAGAACCGAAGCGGCGGTAATCACAAAACCTGCGTCAAAGCCGCCAAATAAGGCATTGGCCGAGGTGTCGCTAGCGGGGGTTTGGGCAAAAGCTGTGGTAAAGAGCGCAGGCAGGCTCGCGCAGGTCGGCGCAAGGGGGCGCATCGCCTGTTTCAGACGTTGCTTACCATTAAAACCCCACTTTTTCGGGCGCTGTTTCATCACCGCTCCAGTCGAGACAAGAAACCTCAACAATTGGTTAACAAAAGACTAACGACCCACACTCATGAGGTGCTTCGCAGATTCCTGCCAGCATAAATTGCCAATTGTAATAAAAAAATCCCGTAAAAACGGTGTGTTAGGAAGTGCCCCGCATGGCGTAGCGCTTAGAGCACTTCTGCGAAAAGTGGGTCCTTCGACAGACTCAGGATGAGGCCGGTTTTCGGACAAGAAGTGCTCAAAAACAAAGGCCTAGAGCGTTTCCAGAATAAGTGGGTCGGTTATCCATCCGGCCCTTCGCCTTGGCTCAGGAGCGTCAAAACAAAGACTTGGAGCCCGGTTTTGATGGAATCAAAACCGAAAAGGCTCTAGTCTGTGAGGCGAAAATCAATGCGCTCGCGAATATTGCGACGGATTTTGCCATTGGCAGCAGGGGGATATTTCCACTTTTTGATGCCGCGCAAAGTATCGCGGGCAAAGCATTGATCCGGTGTCGAAACAATACGCGGATTGATTACCGAGCCATCGGGGGCAAGGTCAAACTCCACCACGACAACCCCCTCGACACCCTTTTGGGCGCAGCGTGCCGGATAGGAGAAGGGAAATTTTATATCGGGAAATATTACGGTCGAAAGGACAATTTCCCTGTCCGGCGTCATATCGGGCTTTGTCGGCCCGGGAGAAAAGCCACCATCCGGTCGGTCAGAGGAAAAATCCGTGCGGCTTGATGGGGGTGGTGGTGCGGTTATCGTCTCCGGGGTTTGTGGCAGTTCTCTGGGCGGGTCGGACTCGCCAAGCTCGCGGACAATGACAATATCTCTAATCTCATCTCCTTTTTCGCCAGTGACTGTCTCCGGCCCCGCGATTAACCCTGCCATGACCAAAAACAGTCCGGCGGTTACCATGGCGGCAATGGGCAAGCCCAGCGCCAGCCGTAAATTGGTAAAAAAATCGCGTTTTTCGAATTGGTGTTTCATTGCTTGGCTTCCCTCTCTAAGGACGCTCCCTTTCATAGGAGGCGCTTTAAGTGCAGGTGACGCAACAAGCGAGTAAATCCAGAATTCGGCTCGTACCCGGATGGAAGAGGCCGGAAATAGCAAAGATTGACCAGCATCGAAACTCTAGCACGAAAAGTGTCAATCACCAAACAGCAATGTTGCTGCTGACAACATTTATAAACATCCGTATAAGGAGAATCGTAGAATCATTTCAGTGCGTGGGCGAGTTTTGAACCGGGTGTGCGTCCCAGAGCATCACAAATCCACCATGCAGTTTCAATCAGGGCGTCCAGATCAATACCGGTTTCAAAACCCAGACCATTGAGCATATAAACCACATCTTCACTGGCTACATTGCCGGATGCCCCCTTGGCATAGGGACAGCCGCCAAGCCCAGCAACGGAGCTATCAATCACCCGCACCCCTTCTTCGAGGCAGGCATAAAGATTAGCCAGCGCCTGCCCATAGGTATCATGAAAATGGCAGGCAAGATTTTTCATCGGGATAGAGCCGGCAACAGCTTTTAGCATGGTGCGTGCCCTGTCCGGCGTGCCAACGCCAATCGTATCGCCTAGGGAAACCTCATCGCAGCCCATCTCAAACAGGGCCTGGCTTACCTGCACCACAGCGGCGATTTCGATATCCCCCTCATAAGGGCATCCCAATACGCAAGAGACATAGCCGCGCACGGAAATGCCGTCACTTTTGGCTTGTGCGACCACGGGGCGAAATCGCGCCAGACTTTCTTCTATGGAGGCGTTGATATTTTTGCGGCTGAAGCTTTCCGATGCGGCGCCAAAAACGGCAATGCGTGTAGCACCAGCTTCGCGTGCGGCCACATAGCCTTTTTCATTGGGCACCAGTACCGGATAAGCAATGCCTGGCTTCTTTTTTATGCCATGCAAAACTTCCGCACTGCCGGCCATTTGCGGCACCCATTTGGGCGAGACAAAGGCACCGGCCTCAATTTCGCGAAAGCCACAACGCCCAAGCCGTTCAATCAGCGCAATTTTAGTGGCAATCGCAATCATTTGCGATTCATTTTGCAATCCATCCCGTGGGCCGACCTCAACTATTCTGACAAAATCACCCATTGGATATTCCTATTCAGATACTTCGAATTCCACCAGCTTTGCGCCTTCGGCCACTTGTGCCCCGACGCCGTGCAGGAGCGCTTTGACCGTGCCATTGGTGGGGGCTTTGATGGCATATTCCATTTTCATGGCTTCCATCACCATCAATGTTTCCCCGGCTGAAACCTCGATACCGGCCTCAACCAAAAGTGCGGTCACGGTTCCCGGCATGGGCGCGGTTAAATCACCCCCGGTGGAAGCGCCCGCACTTTCCCCTTGCATGGGGTCATGGAGATGAAGATCAATAATGCGCCCGCTATGCCAAAGGCGCAAATGGTCACTTTTCGGGCGATGCAGGGTGACATCCATACTATGCTCCCCAAGCACAATGCGCCCTTGCTCGCCAGCCCATGCGGCATCGGTGACCGTATAAATCTCTTCCATCACACGCAGCTGCGTGTGGCTGTCGAAAAACACAATCTCGACGGGGATATTTTTACCATTGGTGGTAAAGAATATTTGCCGCTCGCCGGGCAGGTTCATCCGCCATGACCCGAGATCATGCCAAAGCCCGCGCCCGCTTTCTTCTTCTGCGAGCAAAAGCGCAATCGCAGCGATGGCCATATCTTCTGTTTGTGGCTCGTTAGGCGGCAGTAAAGCTTGCTGATAGTGCTCGATAAAATGCGTATCAATTTCCTCTTTCATGAAAGCCGCATGGGAGGCTATTTTCTGCAATAGGCCGGTATTGGTGGTCACGCCGGAAATTTTTACATCTTCCAAAGCGCGCCCCATGATCGACAGAGCCTCGCGTCGGTTTTTACCGGATGTGATCAGCTTCAAAATCATCGGGTCATAAAAGGAAGAAATTTCATCGCCTTCGCGCACACCGGAATCAATCCGCACAGAGGGGCTTGCCGAGGGTAGCGTCAGGCGATGCAAGGGTCCGATCGAGGGGCGATAATCCTGGCTCGGGTCTTCCGCATAAATTCGCGCTTCAAAGGCATGGCCGGTGCAGGTGATTTGCTCTTGCGATAAAGGCAAAGCCTCGCCTGCTGCGACCAATAATTGCCATTCCACAAGGTCGATGCCGGTAATTTTTTCCGTGACCGGATGCTCGACCTGCAGGCGCGTATTCATTTCCATGAAATAAACCTGATCACCACCATCATAAAGAAATTCAACCGTGCCCGCGCCCACATAATCAACGGCTTTGGCGGCTTTAATCGCCGCCTCATGCAGTTTGGCGCGCACAGCATCCGGCAAGTTCGGGGCCGGGGCCTCCTCGATAACTTTTTGGTGGCGGCGTTGCACCGAGCAATCGCGTTCAAACAAATGCACCATATGGCCATGGGCGTCGCCAAAAACTTGTACTTCCACATGGCGCGGCGCAGCGATAAACTTTTCAATTAAAAACCGGTCATCCCCAAACGCCGCCTTGGCTTCGCGCCGGGCCGAGGCGAGGGCTTCGGGAAGATCCTCGGCGCGCTCCACCAAGCGCATGCCTTTGCCGCCACCGCCGGAAACCGCTTTCAACAGCACCGGATAGGAAATTTTTTCAGCCTCGGCCAAGAAGGTTTCAACCGATTGCTCTTCGCCCTGATAGCCGGGGGCTACGGGCACACCGGCTTTGACCATCAAATCCTTGGCCGCGCTTTTGGAGCCCATGGCGATGATGGAGTCTGGCTTTGGTCCGATAAAAACAATGCCGGCCTTGGCGCAAAGCTTGGCAAATTGCGCATTTTCCGACAGGAACCCATAGCCCGGATGAATGGCCTCAGCGCCACTGCGTTCAGCCGCTGCCAATATTTTCTCGCCGCGCAAATAGCTTTGCGCTGCTGGTGCCGGGCCGATAAAAATCGCTTCATCTGCAAATTCCACAAAAGCCGCACGGCGGTCAGCCTCAGAATAAACCGCCACGGTTCTAATGCCCAAATTTCTGGCGGTGCGCATCACCCGCAGGGCTATTTCCCCGCGATTGGCTATCAGTATTTTTTTGAACATTTTAGCGCTCCGTCCAATCAGGTTTTTTCTTTTGTAAAAAGGCCGATAATCCAAGCTGGCCTTCCTTACTGACGCGAATTTCGGCAATTCGTTTTGCGGTTTCATCCAGCAATGTGTCGTCAATCATTGCCCCGGAAACATCGCGTAATAATCTCTTGCTGGCGCGCACCGCCTGAGGGCCATTGGCGAGAATGTCTTTTAGCAAAAGTTCCACCCGCATATTCAAT
>JALSJA010000309.1 GCA_026989615.1 Parvularculaceae bacterium
GGAGGCGGTGGCGTCATGGTCAATGGCGCGTCCCTGTCGCTCCGAGGTTATGGTGAGCAGGGTTTCCTGAATAATATCCGGCAGGGTGGCAGCGGTGGATTCGACGGCACCGGTCAAGGGGTAACAGCCAAGGGTGCGGAACCGGACGGATTTCATTTCGGGTTTTTCGCCGGGCTGCAGAGGAAAACGGTCATCATCCACCATCAATAATAATCCATCGCGCTCTACCACCGGGCGTTTGGCGGCAAAATAGAGTGTTGGAATGGCAATATTTTCCTTGTAAATATATTGCCAGATGTCCAGCTCCGTCCAATTGGAAAGAGGAAAGACGCGAATGCTTTCGCCCTTATTGAGGCGGGTATTGTAAATATTCCATAATTCCGGGCGCTGGTTTTTCGGGTCCCAGCGGTGCTGGCCTGAACGAAAGGAAAAAATGCGTTCCTTGGCGCGGGATTTTTCCTCATCGCGGCGGGCCCCACCAAAGGCGACATCAAATTTATAATGGTCAAGCGCTTGCTTGAGACTTTGCGTTTTCATTATGTCGGTGTGGATTTGTGACCCATGGGTGAAAGGGCCAATACCGGCTTTGACGCCGTCCTGATTGATATGCACCAGTAATTTCAGCCCCAGATTTTTGGCGGTTTCGTCGCGAAAGGTAATCATCTCGCGAAACTTCCAAGTGGTGTCTACATGCAATAAGGGAAAAGGCGGCAGGGAGGGGTAAAAAGCCTTTAGGGCCAGATGCAGCATGACCGAGCTGTCCTTGCCGACAGAATATAACATGACCGGATTTTCAGCTTCTGCGGCCGCCTCGCGCATGATATGGATGCTTTCGGCCTCAAGGCGCTGCAGATGGGTTAGGTTTGGCATATTGGTCCTTCGTAATAAATTTTTATGAATTCTGTTGCCGCCCTGCTATCGGCGCTGCTGATGAAAGCGGGTTCGGTCAGTAATGTGCTTTGAATATGGTGTGATTTCCCCAATCGGTCATTTTCTCATATGCTTTGACAAGGTGACAAATAGAATGGGCTTCTGCACTCTGCAAGCGATGAATTAACGGATTATGGGGGATTATGAGCGATTTTATCCCTTGGGCCTTGAAGCTGGCTTTGTATCCCCCCTAATGGAGGTTGGTGTTTCCCGAATAGGCGAAAGCAAGAATTTTGAGAATCTGGCAAGAAAATGAAAAAATGCGTTTTTAACAAGTTCAGGCAGGGATTGGCCTTATTGGCCATTTTGGTTCCGGCAATGATGGCCTTTATGGGGGTGGCCCGCGCTCAAAGCCTGCAGGAAGCGCTGGCCTTGGCCTATCGCACCAATCCGGAATTACGCGCTGAACAGGCGGATTTTGAGGCCGGTGCCGAGCAGGGGGCTTTGGCCAGAGCGGCCGGTCGGCCTGTCATTGGTGGTCAGCTCGGATATGAATTTCAAGACGGGGATTATGACCCCGGTCCGGTGGATCTGTCTGGCTCGGGGGTTGGCGATCTGGGGCCTATTTTGGGGGCGCTTACGGGTAATGCCGGGTTTGGTACCACCAGTGCGGGTATTCGGATTAGCCAGCCGATATTTCAGGGCTTTCGGGTGCGCAATAGCGTCAAACAGGCGGATGCAGCGGTAAAAGCAGCCCAATCGGGCCTTATGGGTACCGAGCAGAGGATTTTAGGCGAGGTGATTTCTGCCTATCTGGCGGTCATCACGGCAGAGGAAGGCGAGCGGGTTGCCGGTCAAAGCCTGACGGTTTTGGCGGAGCAATTGGCGGCGGCGGAAGCGGCCTGGGATGTTGGTCAGGCAACAAAACTGGATACAGCGCGTCTGCAGGCGGCTTTGGAGCGGGCCCGGGCGGCGCGGATAGCCGCGCAGGCCGATTTAATGGTAGCGCGAGCGGCTTTCGAGCGCCTTGTGGGGCAGGCGCCAGCCTCGCTGGAGAGCGATCCGGCCCTGCCAATATTGCCGCAAGATGTGGAAGAATTAATGGCCAGAGCGCTGGCTGATAACCCGCAAATGCAGGCGGCGAGGCTGCGTGAAGAATCGGCCTTGCGGGCGGTCAAAGTGGCACAAGGGGCGCTGGCGCCTTCATTGTCAGCAACGGCCAGCTATTCGGAGGCTTTGGACAGTTTTATCCAAGGGGATCATACCAAAAGTGCCACTTTGGGGATCAGGCTCGACGTGCCCTTCTATCAGGGCGGATCAGAATATGCCGGTGTCCGCCAAGCCAAAGCCCGCCATCGGGCAGCGGTGCAACGCAGGATTTTGGCCGAACGGCAGGTGCGTGAGGGGGTGCAGGCCGCTTGGGCGCGCCGTCAGGCGGCTGTTGCAAGTCTGGTCGCTGCCGAAGGTGCGGTCAGGGCGGCGGAACTGGCATTGGCCAGTGCGCGCGCAGAAAATGAATTGGGCCAGCGCTCCAATCTGGATGTTCTGGTGGCGGAAGAGGCACTGTTTAATGCGCGCCTGCAATATGTATCCACGCGCCAGCAGGCCCAGCTTACCGCTTATGGGTTGATGCAAGTCTCGGGGCAGTTAACGGCAGAGGGGCTTGGTCTTGATACCCCTTATTTCGACAGCGAGGCGGCCCGTAAAGCGGCAACGCGGCGCTGGATTGGTCTTGAATAGGCGGGATTAGAGCCTATTTTCGTTTTGATTGAATCAAAACCGGGCTCTAAGTCATTGTTTTTGAGCACTTCTTATCCGAAAACCGGTTCCCACTTTTCGGGAAGTGCTCTAGCCATCCAGCAAAGACAAGAGATAATTGCCATAGCCGCTTTTGCGTAAAGGCTCGGCCAGAGCGCGTAATTGTTGGTTGTCGATCCATCCTTCACGCCAGGCAATTTCCTCCGGCGCCGAGATGCGCATGCCTTGGCGCTGTTCCAGAGTCTGAATGAAATTGCTGGCCTGCAAGAGAGAGGCATGGGTGCCGGTGTCGAGCCAGGCATAACCCCGGCCCATACATTCAACCTGTAAATTGCCAGCCTCCAGATAGGTCCGATTGAGATCGGTTATTTCCAGCTCGCCACGGGGGGATGGCTTGATGGATTTGGCTGTTTCGATGACAGAATTATCGTAAAAATAAAGCCCGGTTACGGCCCAATTGGATTTCGGGGTTTCCGGTTTTTCTTCAATGGATGTAGCCACGCCTTTTTCGTCAAAGGCGACAACCCCATAGCGCTCCGGGTCGCTGACCTGATAGGCAAAGACGCAGGCGCCTGATTTGAGTTGTGCGGCATTTTTTAACTGTGTCTGAAGACCATGGCCGTAGAAAATATTATCGCCCAGAACGAGGCAGGCGCTGTCATCGCCAATAAAATCCTCGCCAAGAATGAAGGCCTGCGCCAATCCATCCGGGGAGGGTTGGACCACATAGGAAAACTTCAGCCCCCATTGACGGCCATCCCCCAGCAATTCCTTGAACCGGCTTTGTTCATGGGGGGTGGTGATGATCAAAATCTCGGAAATGCCCGCCAGCATCAGGGTGGAGAGCGGATAATAAATCATCGGCTTGTCATAAACCGGTAAGAGCTGCTTGGAGGTGGTGAGGGTGAGGGGGTGCAGGCGCGTGCCGGAGCCGCCAGCGAGGATAATGCCCTTCATTTCAGGAGATTCCCTTTTGGTTAGGTAGGTTTTGTTGTTCCAGTAATTTCTTTGTGACGTGTCTGACGCGATCCTGCCAATTTTTAGGAGTAATGGCGAAGGTTTTTTCTATTTTTTCGCAATTCAATACCGACCAAGACGGACGCTTGGCCGGTGTAGGGAAGGCATCGCTGGTGGTTGGGGTGAGGGAAATTTCTTTTCCCGTCTCCTTTTGAACCGTTGCGAAAATTTCTTTGGCAAATCCATACCAGGTGGTGCGCCCGGCACCGGTATAGTGATAAGTGCCAAAGCTTGGCTTGTCTGCGGTTGAAATCTTATTGGCCATGATTAACAGGGCTTCGGCAATGTCATCGGCAAAGCTTGGCGTGCCGTGCTGATCATCGACAACACTTAAATTTCCTTTATCGAAACCAAGACGCAACATGGTTTTCAGAAAATTTTTGCCTGTAAGAGAATAGACCCAGGCGGTGCGTAAAATGATGTGGTTCGGCTGCACGGCGCGAATAGCGCGCTCTCCGGCGAGCTTGGTTTCGCCATAGATATTTTGCGGGGATGGATCATCGGTTTCCTTGAAGGGGGAGGTACCATTGCCGGCAAAAATATAATCGGTTGAAATATGCAAAAGCGGAATATGTTGCATGGCGCAGGCCCGGGCGAGATGGCGTGGCCCCTCGCAATTCACGGCAAAGGCACGCTGTTTTTCCTGTTCGGCTTTATCGACCGCCGTATAGGCGGCGGCATTGATGACGAGGTCCGGCTCCACCTGTCGGATGATTTGGGTGACCTGCAGTCCGTCCGTAATATCCAATATTTCGGAATTGGTGGCGAAAGCTTGGATAGTATGGGATGGGGCAAGGCGGGTGAGGGCTTCGCCCACCTGTCCATTGGCACCGGTGATGAGGGCTTTTAACACCATTAAACGGCTGTCCCCAATCGCTGACCCTGATAGCTGCCATCGCGAATGGCCTGCCACCAATCTTTGTTTTCCAGATACCAGACGATCGTGTTGCGCAGACCCTGTTCAAAAGAGATCGAGGGCTCCCAGCCAAGGTCTTTCTTTATCAAGGAGGCATCAATCGCATAACGGGCATCATGGCCCGGGCGGTCGGTGACAAAAGTGATGAGATCGCGATGGGGGCGCTTGGGAGAGGCTGGTGATAGTTCGTCCATTAACGCGCAAATATTGTGCACAACTTGCAAATTGGTGCGCTCTTCATTGCCGCCAATATTATAGCTGGTGCCCGGTGCGGCTTTTTCGCTGACAAGGATAAGCGCTCTTGCGTGATCATCCACATCCAGCCAGTCGCGAATTTGATCACCCTTGCCATAAACCGGCAAAGGTTTGCCCTCAAGGCAGTTGATGATCATCAGCGGGATCAGTTTTTCCGGAAACTGATAGGCCCCATAATTATTGGAGCAATTGGTCATCAGGGTTGGCAGGCCATAGGTTTCGCGCCAGGCCCGCACCAGATGATCGGAGGAGGCTTTGCTGGCCGAATAGGGAGAATTGGGCGCATAGGGGGTGTCTTCGCGAAACAAACCTTCCGGGCCAAGCGTGCCAAAGACTTCGTCAGTGGAAATATGCTGGAAGCGGAAAGTTTTTTTACTTTGTTCATCAAGGCCGCGCCAATAATCGCGTGCCACTTCCAGCATGATATAGGTGCCGATAATATTGGTTTCCATAAAGCTGGCCGGGCCATCGATGGAACGATCCACATGGCTTTCTGCGGCCAGATGCAAAACGCGGTCCGGGCCAAAATCCGTAAATATCTGCGCCATTTTTGCCCGGTCGCAAATATCAGCCTGAACAAATTGATAACGCGGATTGTCGGCAATGCCATCAAGGGAGGCCAGATTACCCGCATAGGTCAGGGCATCCACATTGCAAACCTCATGGTCCGTTTCGGCCATGAGACGACGAATAACGGCTGAGCCAATAAAACCGGCGCCGCCGGTGACAAGATATTTCATCAGGATGATACTCCAACATTCAGATCATGGCAGATTGCGCCATCGGGATTATTCGGGTCATAGGAAAAATATTTTGGCAGGTCACAAAGATGCGGTGTTGACTTGTCCTTATCGGAAAGAATGGGACCGTCATCAGGCCATATATTGTCGGGCCATTGGATGGCAATGTCCGGATCATTATAGGCCATTCCCTTATCGCGCTGGCGATCATAATGGCGGTCGACCTTATAGAGAATTTCGCAGTCATCGGTCAGGCTTAAAAAGCCATGGGCAAAGCCATGGGGCACGAGAAGCTGTAGCCCGTTTTCGGCGCTCAATTCTTCCGCGATATAATGGCCGAATGTGGGTGAGCCGTGGCGTATGTCCACAACCACATCCAGTAATTTTCCGGCGACACAGCGCACCAGCTTGGTTTGTGTCGATGGGCCGGTTTGAAAGTGCAGGCCGCGCAGAGTGCCCTTTTGGACCGACAATGAGTGGTTTTCCTGAATGAAATCAAGACCGAGAGAGGCAAACCAATTGCTGCGAAAGGTCTCCGAAAACCAGCCGCGATCATCACCAAAACGCTTTGGCTGGAGTTTTTTTACCGCCGGAATGGCCAGAGAGACGAGTTCTGTCACGCTTTATATTTCCCCGAAAATTGCTGGCTGATTCTAGCCATTAAGAGACCTGCGTTCTTCTGTCCAGACCGACGATTTGGGAAGGCGCGAGGCGCTGGCAACAAAGCATAAATCAATACGGGATTGAAGAGGGTAAGGGGGTTATTTTCCTTCATTCTCGGAAAAAAACGCCCCGACCCCCTTCTTTTCCTGGTTAAAGATATCCTAGAGCCTATCCGGTTTTGATGGAATCAAAACGAAAATAGGCTCTAAGCCAGCTTTTTACGCGCTTCGATCAACTGCGCCACCACTTCCGGATCGGCGAGGGTTGAGATATCGCCGAGATTGTCAAATTCATTGGCGGCAATTTTGCGCAAAATACGCCGCATAATCTTGCCGGAGCGGGTTTTGGGCAGGCCCGGGGCGAATTGTATCGCGTCCGGGGTAGCCACCGGGCCAATCTCCTTGCGTACCGTGGCGATGAGGTCTTTTTCCAATTCCGGGCTGGCCTTGGCATTGGCATTCAGGATGACATAGCAATAAATGCCCTGACCCTTAATGTCATGGGGGATGCCGACCACGGCGGCTTCGGCCACATCTTTATGGGCGACCAGCGCGCTTTCGACCTCGGCGGTGCCGAGGCGGTGGCCGGAGACATTGAGGACATCATCGACCCGTCCGGTTATCCAGTAATAGCCGTCACGGTCGCGGCGACAGCCATCGCCGGTGAAAAATTTTCCGGGATAGGTTTTGAAATAGGTGTCGATAAAGCGCTGATGATCGCCGTAAACCGAGCGCATTTGTCCCGGCCATGATTGGGCGATGACGAGATTGCCTTCAGCCTCGCCTTCCAAAACCTTGCCATCCGCGTCCAGTAATTGCGGTTCGATACCAAAAAAAGGCTTGCTGGCCGAGCCGGGTTTCAAATCCATGGCCCCGGGCAGGGGGCTTATCATGATGCCGCCGGTTTCGGTTTGCCACCAAGTATCGACAATCGGGCAGCGGCCATCGCCCACAACCGAATGATACCAGACCCAAGCTTCCGGATTGATCGGCTCGCCCACTGTGCCCAGCAGGCGCAGGGATTTACGGCGTGACCGTTTGACCGGCCCGTCGCCCTCGCGCATCAGGGCGCGAATGGCGGTGGGGGCGGTATAAAAAATCGAGACTTTATGTTTGTCGACCACATCCCAGAACCGTCCGGCATCGGGAAAAGTGGGCACGCCTTCAAACATCAAAGTGGTGGCACCATTGGCCAGCGGTCCATAGACAATATAGGAATGGCCGGTGACCCAGCCGACATCTGCGGTGCACCAGTAAATATCCCCCGGCTTGTAATCAAATACCATTTCATGGGTATAGGACGCATAGACCATATAGCCGCCCGTGCTGTGCAGCACGCCTTTGGGCTTGCCGGTAGAGCCGGAGGTATAGAGGATGAAAAGCGGGTCTTCGGCGGCCATTTCTTCCGGTACACATTTGCCGGAGGCCTTGTCCATGGCGGCAAAGGCGTCAATATCCAGATGCTTGTTCCATTGGATGTCATCGCCTGTGGCCTTAAAGACAAAAACGCTGGCGACATTGTGATCCGCATAAATTTTCAAGGCGGCATCAACATTGTCTTTTAGCGGAATTTTCCTGCCCCCGCGCAGGCCGAAATCAGCG
>JALSJA010000310.1 GCA_026989615.1 Parvularculaceae bacterium
GTCGGGGGGGCTGCGACGGGGCTTTATCCGCACGGTCAGGGGCAGAGATTTTCATAAAATTCCCGGCCAAAGCCTGCCTTGAAGCGGGCATCATGGTTAAAGGGGGGCTTTAACCCGCCGGGAAAGCGGTTCATCACCAGATCCCGGAAATGGGCGACGGGATTTTCCCCCCTTTTTTCTGCAATCAGGCGAAACCATTTTGCGCCAATCGCCACATGGTCAATCTCGTCTTCGTAAATGACCGAAAGTGCATCGGCATTGGCATTATCGCCATGTTTGCGGAATTTTTCGATCATGCCCGGTGTGACATCAAGGCCTCTTGCTTCCATCACCAAAGGGGCAAGGGCGAGGCGGGCCAGAACGTCGTCCATAGTGCGGGTCGCGATATCCCACAGCCCCGAATGGGCCGGTAAATCACCATAAGCCAGCCCCATGGCCGATAAGCGCTTGGACAGGAGATTGAAATGGCGCGCCTCATCATCGGCAACCCTTAGCCAATCGGTGATAAACTGGCTGCAAGTGTCAAAACCGGTTTCAGCCAAAACCTGTTCGGCAAAGCGGGCGGTCATATCGAGGGCAAGATCTATCGCTGTCATCTCGATATGGGCGATGGCATGAATGAGGCTGGCGCGCCCCTGACTATTGCCAAAGCGCCGTTTGGGCATTTTGCCGGGGGACCATAATTCCGGGCGTTCGGGTCGCGCCGGATGATCACTCAAAACAGAGTTATGGGTCGATGGTGCCAAGGTGCCTTCGCGCCATTTGGCTACAAAATGCCTTGTGGCAATGGCTTTTTGCCATGGATCGGCAATCTGCAATATCCTGATTGCCTCCAGACAGGGCGTTTTATGGTCTTGTACTTCCGACAATTATTTCAGGGCCTTCAGGGCGTCGAGAACAGCCTCTGCGTGATTGGCGACTTTTACCTTGGGCCAGATTTCGCGGATGATGCCCTTGGGATCAATCAGGAAAGTGCGCCGCGCAATACCCATATATTCGCGGCCATAGAGCTTTTTGAGAACCCAAACACCATAGGCTTCAAGCATTTCCCCGCTTTCATCACTGGCGAGGGGGATTTTCAACGCCTGCTTGGCAATGAAATTTTCATGACGCTTCACGCTGTCTTTGGAGACCCCGAGAATTTCAGCCCCGGCTCTGCGAAACCGGCTTAGATTTTCACTAAAGGCAATTGCCTGTTTGGTGCAGCCGGGGGTGCTGTCCTTGGGATAGAAATATAGAACCAGCCATTTACCGCGATAATCTTTCAGGGCGACATTCTGGCCGCCATCGCGCGGCAGGGTAAAGGCGGGGGCTTTGTCGCCAACAGATAATTGTGACATTCGAGGGAGCTTCTCCAATCAGATATTCAGATTTTAATTTTTATGATGGCAAATCATGGCCGATATAGAGGTAAAATTCTGATCCATAAAGGGCTGCCAAGCTTTTTGTTGCGTAAGGACAAGGCCGAATGCTATACTATAACAAGGTGGAGAGTGGTTTGATTTGTAATAACGAACGGCTGGGGTCGGTACGCCGTCAATGAAAAAAATTACGCGCCGTGCGGCGCTAATCACCATGGAAATAGTGGCGCTGCTTTTGGCTGCCATGGCCGGGCTCGGCTTTTTTCTGTATTGGAAGGCGTCTCATGGCGGTCTTGATCTTGCCATTGCCAAACCGACCATAGAAGCAAAAATGGCCAAGCGCCTTGGCGCGGATGGCAAGGTCAGTATTGGCAAAATCACCCTGCAAAGGACCCGGCCCGAAGCGGATAATAAAGGGCCGTTTCGACTTATTTTTGATGATCTGGTTTATCAGTCCGGTAATACACAGGAGGATGACGCGCATTTCTCCCGCTTTGCGGTGCGTTTTGAAACCGGTGATTTGATGCGGGGGAATTTTCAGCCGCGCTTTGTGGAAATTTTTGATGCCAATGTTACGTTAATCCGCAATGCGGATGGACAGTTTGATTACGGCCTGCGTCTTGGTGGGAGCCCGGATGGTGACATGGGGGGCGGCTCGTCCGATGACAATGACGGCGATATGGCTTCGCCATTTCTGCTGGATTTATTTGCGGCGCAGGTGGGCACGCAGCCGGGCACTTTTGAAGGTGCGATTATTGACAATGCCAGCTTTGTTTTTCGCGATGGCGTATCGGGACAAGTCTGGCAGGCCGATGGCATGAGATTGGTCGCGGAACAATTAAGCGGTGGCGATTATCGGCTGAAGCTTGATGTGCCGCTGCAATATGATGGCGTGGCAGCCCATATCGCGGTGACGGCATTTTCCGGCAAGGCGGATGACCGGGTCAGCGCTTTCTTGAAAGTGGACAAGGTGCCGGCAGGGGAGCTTTTCAGCATATTCGTTCCGGATAATCATGCTTTTGTGCGCGAGGCCCGGCTTTCCGGTGGTATTGATTTTACGCTTGATAATAAAGGGCAAATTGAGGAAGCGGTGCTTGACCTTGTTAGCGATGGCGGGGTTTTGCATATGGGGCAATTGGCGGTGCCGTTTGACAGTCTTGCATATCAGGGAAAGTTTCTAACCGCGACGCGCAGCTTTGTATTTGACCAATTACATATTGAAGCCATGGAAACTAGCGGATCGCTGGAAGGCTATATTTCTTTTGGTCGTCGCAATGGAGACGATGTTGAGTTTGTCATAGCGTCGAATGGCTTGACCCTTGGTGGTCCAGGTCTGTTTGAGGTGCCGATCTATCTCACCAATCTCGATATTGCCGGGATATTCCAGCCTGCGGAAAATATTGCCCGGTTTGACAAGGCTGTGTGGGGTTTTGCCGGGTCAAAATTTGATGGCGAACTTGCTATAGAATGGGCCGCCAATGAAAGCGCCGATATGCCGTTGTCGCCGGGGATAAAAGCAAATGGCACGGTCAGCGGGAGTGTTGATGTCAAGAATCTGATTGCCGGATGGCCGGTGAGTGTTGCGCCTGCCGCGAGGTGGTGGGTGAAAAACAATATTCATCAGGCGGAAGTTTCGAATATTGTTTTTGCACTTGATATTCCTGTCGGAGCGATCGTACCGGTCAAGATTGAAAGCGAACAGGATTTGGAAATCAGAGACGAAAACCCGCTGGATGATAATATGGTTGATGTGCGCTTCACGGTGGATGACGCGGTAGCGACCTATCTTCCCGGCATGGCGCATCTGCAAAATATGCGCGGGACCGGGCATTTGCGCGGTAATGGGCTTTCTCTCAAATTACAGACCGGCACTGTCGGGGGGATGATTATCACTGGTGGCGAGGTCGAGATGTCAAAATTCCTGCCCCGGGGAAGCCCTGCTTTTTATCGGGCGCAAGTCACCGGTCCGGTCCGGGACGGGCTGAGATTGCTGGACCAGAAGCCATTGCAGCTATTTTCCCAGTCCCGATTATCGCCGGACATGTTTTCCGGCACAGGCAGTTTTGCTTTGGAGATTATGCGCCCCATGCGCGAGATTGTGGCTGTGGACGAGATGTCGATTACCGGCACGGGCAGTTTTGAGGATGTGAGTGTTGTTGGCTTGATGGCAGATCGCGATATTGAAGAGGCCAAGGGGAATATCCGTTTGGCGCGGGATCGATTGCTGATTGATGCCGATGGTTTGATTGCTGCAACCCCTGTGCGCTTCACTTGGGATCGGCCCCTTGATAACCGAAAAATTGGCGAGATGCGGTTTAGCGGGGTGATGGATACGGTAACGGCAGATTCCTATGGCTTTTCTGTGCGGCAATTTCTACGCGGCACGCTTCCCTATACAATTGTTTTGCAGACCCGCGGTGAAGAGACGGTTGATATTGCGGTCAGCGCCGATCTGACCAATACGGAGATTTATCCCGGTTTCTTTTCCTGGCGCAAACCCAAGGGTGACCAAGGGTCTTTGTCTTTAAGATTGATACCCCCCGGGCAAGAAGACATCTGGCGGGTTGAGGATTTTGAATTGCGTGCCCATGAGATGAGTTTGAAGGGGCATGGTCGGGCCGACAAAGAGGGCCGGTTTTTATCAGCGGTAATCGAGAAATATTATGTCAAAGATCGCGCAGATTTTTCCATGGAGGCCCATCGCAATCCGGCAGGGGATTTGACGGTCACCTTGCGCGGCGCACGTGCGGATGGCAGCGGGCTTATCACCGAAATATTGCGCTCGGGCAGCGAGGGAAAGCTGCCCGGCGGCTTTACGCTGGATGTCAATCTGGAAACTATGTTCCTGAACGGTAAAGCCAGCCTTAGCCCGTTCACGGCAAGCCTGCGCCATGATGGCGAGGCGATGCAGGCAGTGAATATTATGGGCAATTTTTCTGATGGCAGTGCCCTGTCCATGGCATTACGCTCCGATGGCTCGGATCTTGGTCGCATTTTTGTTGTTGAATTTGGCAATTTGTCGCAACTGGTTGAAGGCTTGTTCGGTATTGACAGTTTGCGCGGTGGGGTCGGGCGTTTTGATGCCAGTTTATTTCGCGGCGGCACGATGGCCGGGCAGTTTCATGCGCAAGGGGTGACGATTGTGCGCGCGCCTCTTATCGCCCGCATCCTGTCGGCCGGGTCGCTCGATGGTCTCGGCAAATTGCTGAATAATGAGGGTATTCCTTTCAGCACGGTGACCGCTGAAATTGTGTTTGCCAAAGATCTTATCTCCTTTAACAAAACCCGCGCTACCGGACCTTCTTTGGGCATATCGCTTGAAGGCAATATCAATCTTGCCAGTAAAGAGTTTGATTTGAACGGCGCGCTGGCACCGGCCTATCAGTTCAATTCCATGCTTGGCAATATTCCCGGTCTTGGAGAAATATTGGTTTCCCGCGAAGGTGAAGGTGTGGTGGCCTTCACCTATACGGTTAGTGGGCCGATTGCCGAGCCAACGGTTACGGTGAATACATTGTCGGCCTTGGCCCCGGGCATATTCCGCCGCATATTCGATCCCTTGCGGCAAAAAAGACCGACCACGGAAGAATTACTGGAAGAGGCGATCAATGCCGTGGAAGACCAGCTTCGCGATGATATTCCTACCGTCGAAATCGAGGCATTGCCGATGATATCCGGGAGTGATGATATCACCGATGACATTACCGGGGATATTGCCGCCGAGGCTTCGGAGGAGATGGCCAATCCGCAATAGGGCTGCTATCTATTCCACCCTGATCAAGGCGTGTTTCTTTTTGCCAATCGATAATTTGATAATGCCGTCCTGCACATCATCAAGGCTGAGCATTTTATCGCGCCCCACCAGCGCATCATTGACCTTCAGGGCCCCGCCCTTGATATGGCGCATGCCTTCGCCATTGGAGGCAATCAATCCGGCCTCGCGAAATGGTCCCAATAATTGCACCCCCTCGCGCAGGGCGCTTTCGCTCAAGGTAATGCTTGGCAGATCGCCGCCCGCATGGCCCTGTTCGAACACTTGGCGGGCGGTTTCGGCGGCATCTTTGGCGGCTTTTTTGCCATGCAAAAGGGCCGTGGCTTCGGTGGCCAATATCTTCTTGGCTTCGTTCAGCTCTGCGCCCTCGAGTTTTTCAAGGCGGGCAATTTCATCCATCGGCATTGTGGTAAAGCGGCGCAGCAACAGGCCGATATCGGCATCCTCGGCATTGCGCCAATATTGCCAATACTCATAAGGCGTACATAAATCCGGATCGAGCCACACGGCGCCGCCCTCGGTCTTGCCCATTTTCTTGCCCGAGGCTGTGGTCAATAAAGGGGTCGTCAGGCCAAATACTTCCGTCTGCTCATCGCCCTTGGCGGCGGCCACCCGGCGACATAGCTCGACGCCATTGATGATATTGCCCCATTGGTCCGAGCCGCCCATTTGCAAAATGCAGTCAAAGCGCCGCTGCAATTCGAGATAATCATAGGCCTGCATCAGCATGTAATTAAACTCGAGGAAAGTCATCGGGCTTTCGCGTTCGAGGCGCAGCTTGACGCTGTCAAAGGTCAGCATGCGGTTAATGGTGAAATGGACCCCGTAATCGCGCAAAAATTCCACATAGCCAAGATGGGACAACCAATCATCATTATTGACCATAATCGCATCCGTTTTGCCCTCGCCAAAGGTCAGGAACGGGTCAAAGGCTTTTTTGATACCGGCAAGATTTTGCTCGATATCGGCATCGGTCAGAAGTTTGCGTTGCTCGTCCTTGCCGGTGGGGTCGCCGACCTTGGTGGTGCCGCCGCCCATCAACACGATAGGCCGGTGGCCGGTCTGTTGCAGCCAATAGAGCATCATGATCTGAATGAGGCTGCCCGCATGCAGGCTCGGCGCGGTGGCATCAAAGCCGATATAGCCGGTCACCACGCCGGAGGCGGCGCGCTGGTCGAGCGCTTCGAGATTGGTTCCCTGATGGATAAACCCGCGCTGTTCAAGGATATTGAGGAAGTCTGATTTATATTGGGCCATGGATGTGTTTCTTTTTTAATTCTTCCGGTCTTGTAGGGGATGTCCCGGCCAAGGTCCAGACAGCTATGGTTTGAGTTTTTCTGGCAAACGGCTTTAGGGTCGAAGTTCGATAGCAATAGCGAGAATGAATAGATGTCCCATGCTTCCTCCCGCCAGTTGACCGCCCTTGGTTTTATGGCCGGCACCTCCCTTGACGGGGTGGATGCGGCGGTGATTGTCAGTGATGGTATGGGCGCGGTGGAGGCGGGGCCGTGCCTGCATATGCCTTATGATCGCGATACCAAAATCGCGGTGACGCGGGCGACCAAGGCCGCCTTGGAAGGCCGCGAGACGGCGCAGGAAATTACCAAGGCGATCGATCTTGTGACCTCGGCGCATATTCGCACGGCGCAAAAGCTGATGGAGCAGCATTATCTCACTGCCAAGGAGATCGACATTATCGGGTTTCACGGCCAGACGATTTTGCATCGCCCGAAAAACCAGCGCAATCTTGTGGGGCGATCCTGGCAAATTGGCGCCGGGGCGGTGCTGGCACAGGAATTGAAAATTGACGTGGTCGATGATTTTCGCGCTGCCGATATTGCCGCAGGCGGCGAAGGCGCGCCTTTTGCGCCGGTCTATCACAATGCGCTGGTGCGGGCGCAAGCGCCGGATGGCCCGGTCTGTGTTTTGAATCTCGGCGGGGTCGGTAATGTTACTTTTGTCCCTGAAGACGGATTGGAAAGCGGGCTTGTGGCCTTTGACACCGGCCCGGCCAACGGGTTGATCGACCAATGGATGGAATTGAAAACCGGCGCAGGCATGGATGAAGACGGCAAGATGGCGGCCAAGGGCAAGGTCAATGAAGAAGCCTTGCAACTCATGGCGCTCAACCCTTATCTGCGCCGCCCGCCGCCAAAATCCCTTGATCGCTATGATTTCAAACTGGCTCAGGTGGAGGGGTTGAATGTAGAAGACGGCGCCGCGACTTTAACCGCGTTCACGGCGGAATGTGTCGCCCGCGCTGCCGATCTGTTACCGGCTCCGCCCATTGGCTGGGTTATTTGCGGTGGTGGTCGCCATAATCCGGTGATGATGCAGGCTTTGGAAGATCGCCTCGAAGCGCCCATCAAAATCGCTGAAGATGTCGGCTGGCAGGGAGACTTTATCGAAGCCCAGTGCTTTGCATATCTCGCCATTCGCAGCCTCAAAAAACTCCCCTTAAGTTTCCCCAAAACCACCAATGTGCCGACACCTTTGACCGGCGGGATTTATCACAAGGGGCGTGGGTTGTAGGAGGGTGTAGCAACTGTGTTTATGCTGGTTCTCTTTCATTATAGAATCCATTCCTTTTGATAATGGCATTCAGGGTGATCAACAGTTTTCTGGCCGTTGCAATGACGGCAACCTTGAAAGGTT
>JALSJA010000311.1 GCA_026989615.1 Parvularculaceae bacterium
GCGCTCGCCGGTGACCATCATCAATACCATTGCCAGCCTTTATGTGGATCCTTCCGCACCTCCGATCGGGCGCAATATTGCCTTTGTTGGCGCCCGTGGCGGCGTCGGGTCTTCGACTATTTGTCATAATGTGGCCTGGGCGATTGCAGAAGATTTCAAATCCAATGCCGTGTTGATGGATCTGGATTTGCCTTTCGGTACTGCCAGCCTTGATCTGGAGCAGGACCCGTCGCAAGGTCTGGCCGAAGCACTGGCGGCACCTGAGCGTCTTGACGATGTGTTGCTGGACCGCCTGTTGCAGAAGGTTTCTGACCGTCTCAGCCTTTTTTCGGCGCCAAATCTTTTGGACCGCGACTATAGCATGCCGGATTCAGCCTATGAAACCGTGCTGGATATTGTTCGCACCACCGCGCCCAATATTATCATAGATGTACCGCATGTCTGGAATGGCTGGGCGCGCTATGTGTTGCAGTCTGCCGATGAAATCGTCATCACCGCAACGCCGGACCTCGCCTCCTTCCGCAATGCCAAAAACATTGTCGAGGCGTTGGCGGCGCATCGCGCCAATGATGCCGCACCGACCCTGATTCTCAATCAGGTCAATGTGCCCAAACGCATTGAAGTGCCTGCCGAGCAGTTCAAGGAAGCGCTTGGGTTTGGCCCTTCTGTTGTTATTGATTGGGATCCGCAGCTTTTCGGTAATGCCAGCGCCAATGGCCAGACTTTGATGGAAGCTGGTCCGAAGTCCAGCGTGGCCAATGCTGTCACCAATATTGCCGCCACCATTTTGGGGCAATCTCCTGTCCACCAAAGCAAGGGTTTCTCCCTCGCATCTTTGTTCGGTAAACGGTAAAAAATTATGTTCGGAAAACGCTCAGCACAACAAGTAACACCAGCGCCGGCGCCAAAAGCACCGACGAAGAAAGCCGTTGTGGAAAAGAAAGCACCGCCAAAAGTTGCTGTCGTGCCGAAAAAAGACTTGCCACCGGTAACAGATGCGAAAAAGCATTCCGATGTCCAAAAGTCTGAATCCTATTATCAAACCAAAACAGCTATTTTTAATGCGCTGATTGATACGATTGACCTGTCCCAGCTGGCCCAGCTTGATCCGGAATCGGCTGCTGAAGAAATTCGTGATATCGTCAACGAGATTATCACAATTAAAAATCTGCAAATGTCGATCTCCGAGCAGGAGCAATTACTGCAGGATATTTGTAATGATGTGCTGGGCTATGGGCCATTGGAGCCTTTGCTGGCGCGGGATGATATTGCCGATGTCATGGTCAATGGGGCCGGGCGCACTTTTATCGAAGTTGACGGCAAGATTGAGCTCACCAATGTGCGGTTTCGTGATAATGCGCAATTGATGAATATTTGTCAGCGCATTGTTAGCCAGGTTGGCCGCCGGGTCGACGAGGCCAGCCCGATTTGTGATGCGCGCTTGCCGGATGGTTCGCGGGTCAATGTGATTGCCCCACCTCTGGCCATTGATGGCCCGACACTGACCATTCGGAAATTTAAAAAAGACAAGCTGACCATTCAGGACCTTGTCAATTTTGGTTCAATCTCGCCAGAGGGGGCCAAGGTTCTTGAAATCATTGGCGCTTCACGGATCAATACATTGATTTCCGGCGGTACGGGTTCGGGTAAAACCACCCTGCTTAACTGTATGACCGCCTTCATTGAAGAAGATGAGCGGATCATCACTTGCGAGGACGCTGCGGAACTCCAACTGCAACAGCCTCATGTGGTGCGGCTTGAAACGCGCCCGCCCAATCTTGAGGGCCAAGGTGAAGTGACCATGCGCGACCTTGTGAAAAACTGTCTGCGGATGCGCCCCGAGCGGATTATCGTTGGTGAGGTTCGTGGCCCTGAAGCCTTTGACCTTTTGCAGGCGATGAATACCGGCCATGACGGCTCTATGGGCACGTTGCACGCCAACTCGCCGCGTGAGGGTTTGCAGCGGGTTGAATCCATGATTACCATGGGCGGCTATAATCTCCCGTCAAAAACCATTCGCGAAATGATTGTCGGCTCGATTGATATTGTCATCCAGGCGGCGCGTCTGCGGGATGGTTCACGCCGGATTACCCATATCACGGAAGTGTTGGGCACAGAGGGGGATACAATCATCACCCAGGACCTGTTCGTATTTGACATCACCGGTGAAGATGATGACGGCAAAATCATTGGCCGCCATAAATCAACCGGCATTGCCCGCCCGGCTTTTTGGGATCGTGCCAAATATTATGGCAAACATGTGGAATTGGCTGAAGCTCTGGATGCGGCTGGCGAATAGTCTGTCAGCGAGTTTTTTTTGAGGATTTTATGGAACCGCGGACATTATTGATGATTTTGATGGGGTTGCTCTCGATGGGCGCGGTGATTGCGGTCATCATGATGCCGACCCCGAAGGACAAAGCGGTGAAACGGGCGGCGGCGCTTGGCGCCCGCAAAGGCCTGCGCGCTGGGCCTACATCCACCAATAACCCGGATGCGCCAAAAGACCGCCGCAAACAGGTTCAGGAATCGCTGGCCAAAATCGAAGAAAAGAACAAGGCCCAAGCCAAAAAAGCAAAAATTCCTCTCAGCCAATGGCTGGAGCAGGCCGGGCTGACCATCACCCCGCGTGATTTTTATCTGCTGTCTGCGATTTTGGCGATTATTATGGGCGGCGTCGGGTTGATTTCCGGCCAGGATATCAAGGTCACTTTGGGCATGGTGGTCATTGGCGGCCTTGGCATGCCAAGATGGATTGTAGGCTTCCTGCGCAAAAGGCGGCAAAAGAAATTCGTCAATGAATTTTCCAACTCGATTGATGTTATTGTGCGCGGTGTAAAATCCGGCCTGCCGGTCAATGAGTGCCTGAAAATTATATCCCGGGATGCACAAGAGCCGGTCAGGACAGAATTTTATCTGATGACCGAGGGCATTCGCATTGGCCTGTCTCTGGAACAATCGCTGGAGCGTATGTATGACCGGATGCCTTTGCCGGAGGTCAATTTCTTTTCCATCGTGCTGATTATTCAAAAGACAACCGGCGGTAATTTGGCGGAAGCGCTGGGCAATCTCGGCACCGTCCTGCGAAACCGTAAATTGATGGAAGGCAAGATTTCGGCCCTGTCCATGGAGGCAAAGGCCTCGGCGGTTATTCTCGGCTCCCTGCCTTTCATGGTGGGCGGTCTCGTGCAGGCCTCGTCACCGGGTTATTTGCAGCCTTTGGTCGAGACGCAAATCGGCAATTTAATTCTTCTTGCCGGCTTTATTTGGATGTCGATTGGCATTTTTGTGATGAAGAATATGATCAGTATTAAGGTGTAATTCACCTTACGGGGTTTATGGTTAATCCATGGAACAGTTGATTGAGACATTAACGGACCGGCAGTTTCTGATCGGTATTCTCGCAGCGGTAGGGGCAGCAGCGGCTGTATTCTCTGTGCTGGCGCCGATGTTTGCTACAGACCCGATGAAGGATCGCCTGAAGCGGGTTGCGGATTACAAAGAAAATCTGCGTCGCGAAAGCCGCGAAGCGCTGGTGCAAAAGCAATCCAGTATTGGCGGCTTGCGCAATAACCGCGCCAAGGGCATGGGGCGTGAAATTGTCGAGCAGTTCAAATTGCTGGAACTGTTTGATGCCGAAAGCGCGGCCAAAAAACTGGCCATGGCGGGAATGCGTGGCGAACGCCCGGTTTTCACCTTCATGTTGGCGCGCCTGCTGACGCCGATTATCGTTGGCTTTGGCATGGGTATTTATGTCTATGTCTTTAATGGTTTCGAGCTTGGCAGCTTTGGCAAGCTGATGGCCACCATTGGCGGATTTGGCGGCGGTTTTTATCTGCCCAATGTCTATATCTCCAACCTCATCACCAAGCGCCAGCAAAAGATCCAGTTGAACTTTCCGGATGCCATGGATTTGCTGCTGATCTGCGTTGAGGCGGGTATGTCGATCGAGGCGGCCCTGCAAAAAGTGTCCGAAGAGGTCGGGGTCAACTGCCCGGAACTGGCTGAAGAGCTGGCACTGACAACGGCGGAGCTGTCCTATCTGGCCGATCGCAAGGACGCCTATCTAAATTTTGCCGAGCGTACCGGCCTCGATGGAATCAAAGCGATCACCACCGCGCTTATTCAGTCCGAGACCTATGGTACCCCGCTTGGGGCCTCGCTGCGGGTGATGGCCGCAGAAAATCGCGAATTGCGGATGCAGGAGGCCGAGAAAAAGGCCGCTGCCCTGCCACCAAAGCTGACCGTGCCAATGATCCTGTTCTTTCTGCCAGTGCTGTTCCTGGTTATTCTCGGCCCAGCCATGCTGCGGGTCTTCGGTATCGCCGAATAGGCTAAAACGAGCTGATTTCAAACCATTTATTCCTGCCTGCCCCCCTTGCCAAAGGGGTGATTTTGCGCCATAAGCCGCGACAATAAGGGACCCTTGGCTGGACGATGCCTTGGCTTTGGGTTTGATGAAATGGGCATCGCGGAGAAAAAATATGTCGATTACGGCTGAGCGCAAGGCTGCGCTGATCAAGGAATACGCCACAAAAGAAGGCGATACAGGCTCCCCAGAGGTACAAATTGCTGTTCTTTCCGAGCGCATTGTCAATCTGACCGAGCATTTCAAAGATCATAAAAAAGACAATCACTCCCGTCGGGGCCTTTTGAAAATGGTCTCCCAACGTCGGCGATTGCTGGATTATGTCAAAGGTAAAGATGTGTCCCGTTATCAGGATATCATCAAACGGTTGGGCCTGCGCCGTTAAAGCAGGTTTTTGGGCGGGGCGCGGATTATCCACGCCCCGTTCTTGCTATCTCCCCTTACCAAGCGGGGAAATGGCATTTTTCGCGGTCGCTTCGGCTTTTCATGCATTCGAGGCAAAATATCCGCAAATCCCGCATGGATGTGAAACCGGCAATACGGCCTGTTTCGAGATTATAAGAAAGACGAAAACTTATGTTCAATATCACCCGCAAATCAATCGAACTGGCGGGGCGCACGCTCACGCTTGAATCCGGTCGCATTGCCCGTCAGGCTGACGGTGCGGTTCTGGCCACCTATGGTGACACCACTGTTCTGGCGACGGCTGTTGCCCAGCGCGAAGCCAAACCCGGTCAGGACTTCTTTCCGCTGACCGTCAACTATCAGGAAAAATATTACGCATCAGGGCGTATTCCGGGGGGCTTCTTCAAACGCGAAGGCCGCCCGACAGAAAAAGAGACATTGACCTCGCGCCTGATCGACCGCCCAATCCGCCCGTTATTTGTCAAAGGTTTCAAAAACGAAACCCAGGTCATCTGCACCGTGATGAGCCATGATCTGGAAAATGACCCCGATGTGGTGGCGATGATCGCGGCCTCTGCGGCGCTGACCATTTCCGGCATTCCGTTTATGGGCCCGATCGGCTGCGCCCGCATCGGTTATAAGGATGGCGAATATATCGTCAATCCAACCTGTGACGAGATGATGGAAACGGAGCTTGACCTTGTCATGGCCGGCACAGCCGACGCGGTGATGATGGTTGAATCTCAGGCCAGCGAGCTGTCCGAAGAGGTTATGCTCGGCGCTGTCATGGCGGGCCATAAAGCCTCCAAGCAAGCGATTGATCTCATCATCGATTTTGCTGAGGAATGCGCCAAAGAGCCTTGGGACTATCAGCCAGAGGATCATTCGGATCTGGCCGCAAAAGTCCGCGCCGAGGCCGAAGCCGGTCTGCGCGATGCCTATAAGGAAAAAGAAAAACAGGCCCGGACGGAGAAGCTTTCGGCGGTAAAATCTGCGGTACTGGCAAAACTGGCCCCGGAAGATGATGAAAACGCGCCGGACAGGGCTGTCATTTCCGGCCTGTTCAAAGAGGTCGAGGCGGATATTGTTCGCAATGGCATTCTCGAGACGGGCGAGCGCATTGATGGTCGTGATACCAAAACCGTGCGCCCGATCGTTTCCGAAGTTGGTTTCCTGCCGCGCACCCATGGCTCTGCCCTGTTCACCCGTGGCGAGACGCAAGCGATTGTGGTTGCCACGCTTGGTACCGCCGATGATGAGCAATTCATTGACGGCCTTGAAGGCACCAGCAAAGCCAATTTCATGCTGCATTATAATTTCCCACCCTATTCGGTTGGTGAAACCGGCCGCATGGGGGGCACTAATCGGCGTGAAACCGGCCATGGCAAGCTTGCATGGCGGGCGCTAAAAGCGGTGCTGCCAAGTCCGGAGGAATTTCCTTACACCTTGCGTCTGGTCTCGGAAATCACGGAATCCAATGGCTCCTCTTCCATGGCCACCGTCTGTGGCTCGTCCTTGGCGATGATGGATGCCGGTGTGCCGATCAAAAAGGCTGTAGCGGGTATTGCCATGGGGCTGATCCTTGAAGGCGAGCGCTATGCGGTTCTGTCCGACATTCTCGGCGACGAAGATCACCTCGGCGATATGGATTTCAAAGTCGCCGGTACCGAAGATGGTGTGACTTCTTTACAGATGGACATCAAAATTGCCGGCATCACGGAAGAGATTATGCAAATCGCCCTGTCACAAGCAAAAGAGGGCCGCATGCATATTCTTGGCGAGATGAGCAAGGCAATGACGGAATCTCGCGGTGAAGTGGGCGAATTTGCCCCGCGCATCGAGACCTTCAAAATTGCCACGGACAAAATCCGCGAAGTCATCGGTACGGGCGGTAAGGTCATTCGTGAAATCGTCGAGAAAACCGGCGCCAAAGTGAATATTGAAGATGATGGCACCGTCAAAGTGGCATCCTCGGACAGAGCGCAAATCGAAGAAGCGGTCAAATGGATCAAGTCCATTGCCACCGATCCGGAAGTCGGCGTGATCTATCGCGGCAAGGTCGTAAAAACCATGGATTTTGGCGCCTTCGTCAATTTCTTCGGTTCCAAAGACGGCCTCGTGCATATTTCACAACTGGCCGATGAGCGCGTTGCCAAAACCACCGATGTGGTCAATGAGGGCGACGAGGTCTGGGTCAAGCTGATGGGCTTTGACGATCGCGGCAAGGTTCGCCTGTCCATGAAAGTGGTCGATCAGGAAACCGGCGAAGAAAAAGCCAAAGAAGACGCTTAGAGCCTATTCGGTTTTGATTGAATCAAAACCGGGCTCCAAGTTCTTGTTTCTGAGCACTTCTTATCCGAAAGCCGGGCCCCACTTTTCGGGAAGTGCTCTAATGTTAAGGAGCTCACATGCGCCTGTTTTGGTTCGGATTTGTGATGATTGTTCTGGTCGCCTGTGGTGCCCCCCGGGCCGATCAGGACAGCGCCGATCAGGACCGCGCCCAAAATGAGCCGGCGTCTATAGCGCATGACTCCGACACGGTCATTTATATCGCGGCCTCGGTTATTACGATGGCGGGGCCGGGCGATAATGCGCCGGCGGTGGCGGTGCGCGGGGATGAAATTCTGGGCACGGGCGAGGCGCAAGCCCTATTGCGCGCTTATCCGAAGGCGCGGGTGGACAGGACTTTCGCTGATAAGTTTATCCTGCCGGGCCTGATCGACCCGCATGTGCATGTCATGCTCGGATCAATGCAATATTCTCTGCCTGTAATACCGCCATGGGAAATGGCTATGCCGGATGGGATGCGTGCTGGAATAGAGGGCCGAGCGGCCTTCCTCGCCGAAGTGGCAGCGATTGAGGCGTCCAGCTCTCCCGACGCGCCGGTTTTCATCTATGGCTACCATAATCTTGTTCATGGTGATTTGACCAAGGCGGATCTCGACGCCATTACGACGAAGC
>JALSJA010000312.1 GCA_026989615.1 Parvularculaceae bacterium
CCTGGGGAACTGCGAAGCAGAGTCTCGAAGGGCCCACTTTTCGCAGAAGTGCTCTAGCACTACAGAGTTTCTGTGTGACGGCGAATAATAAAAGGTAAAATATGAAGTTTGTATCATATGTGACACTCATGGTCGCCGGGTTTTTGCTCGGCGGCTGTTCCACATTGGATGACCTTGCCTATGTTCGTGGGACGACTCCCCTAGCCGAAGAGGGAATCACTAGATATTTGGTTGAGCGTAGATTAGGGAAGGGTGGTTCGCAGCTTTATCGTTTGATGTCGATAATTGGCGTTCCAGAAAAAGTAGCGAGCAAGGGAGAGTTGCTTTGTAAAAAGGACAATGATGGATCCGTTATAGTTTCAGTCTACGAATCTAATGCCTTAAGCGAATCCCAAACCGTGCCATCAAGTAAGGTTTGTGACCATTTTTTTGAAACTCTTTCAAAATCCTTGCCTGCGCTTTATCCCCAATTTACAGGTTTTGAAATCAATATAATATTGGCAGATAATGGTGTCGAATATGGACAAGGCTGGCAGGTATTTCATGAAGAAGAGGCGCTCGTTCTAGAGTTTGTGCTTGGAGAGAGAAAACGTAATAATTTGAATGGAATTTTCACAGAATTACTTCTTTCACATGAAATATTACATCTTTGGCGGGGATTTGTTGAGCGTAGAGATGGATATGTGCGCCCAGCCAGAGATTCTGCATATGAGGAAATTGCAGGTATTTTGCAGATGTATTGTATGAATATTCTGGTACATGACAGTTTGTCGTTGAGTCGGGATTATGCTTGGTACAACCCTTATCAGTTCGAGGACTATTTTCCCGAAACGCCCTATCAAGTCGTCATGCGTTTAACAGAAGAAACTGCTTCTCCAAAAGATCGTGCGAAGGGAAAGAACTTGAGCTACACGCTCGGGAACCTCTATGTAAGATATAAATATTTCATGCGTACCGATGTGGGGGCGATCAAAGTCGACTTACTGAATGAATGCCGCGCCGTGCAAAGCGGTATGAATGTGATGGCACGCAACTTAGAAGAATTCTTCACCCAAAATGATATCAACTGGGATTATATAAGAGTAAAAAATATTGAATCAGTTCAAAAGTGAGATTCTAATATGCTGATGGGTTCCCTCACGCATAATCAAGCGGCAGGGCCGTGGTGTTTTTAATTTCCTCCATGGAGATCGACGCCGTGACATCGGAAAAGTCGAGCTTTTCAATCAGCCGCCGATAGACAGCATCATAGACATCAATCGATGGCACGGTGATCTTGATGAGATAGTCGATCTCCCCGGCTAGCCGATAGGCTTCGGTAATTTCCGGCGTGGTGGTGATGACTTTTCGAAAAGTGGCAATCCAGTCCGCCGAATGATGGGGTGCTTTTAACGCCACAAATAGCGACACCGGCAGATTAAGCTTGCGCGGGTCGAGCACGGCGACTTGCCGCAAAATATAGCCAGCCTCGGTCAGGCGCTGTACCCGCCGCCAGCACGGGGCAGGCGATAGCCCTATTTTCTCTGACAAAGCTGCCGTTGAGAGGCGCGAATCAAGCTGCAGGGCGGCGAGGATTTTTTTATCGATTGCATCAAGGGTCATACAAAAATATTGCTATAAATTATAAAAATAAGCAATAAAATTGCTAATATAAGATGTTTATCCATAAAATAAGAATAAAAATTGCCTCTAACCCATGAAATAATGCGCCCAATCGAAAAGAAGCCAGTCTCGGGGGATTGGGAGATAAGGGGTCTAAAATGGAAGTTATCGGCCTTCTCGGTGGCATGTCATGGGAATCGACCGCCACTTATTATAATCGCATCAATCAGCAAATACGCGCGAAATGCGGCGGCCTGGCCTCGGCCAAAATCCTCCTGCACTCGTTCAATTTTGAGGATGTGGTGGCGCTGCAAAAAAGGGGTGACTGGGATGGCGCGGCAAAATTGCTGAGCAATGCGGCCAGAGCGCTGGAATGGTCCGGGGCCGGGATCATTCTCATCTGCACCAATACCATGCATAAAGTCGCCGATGATGTGGCCAGGCGCATCACGGTGCCGCTATTGCATATTGGCGATGTCACCGGAGCGGCTTTGGCCAAGGCCGGCAAGAAAAAACCCTTGCTACTCGCCACTGCCTATACGATGGAGCAAAACTTTCTGAAAAGCCGTTATGCCGAAAATTTCGGCATCGAGGCCATGATCCCTGACAAGACAGGCCGCCAATGCGTTCATGACACTATTTTCGGCGAGCTATGTCAGGGCATTGTCTGCGATCAATCCCGCACCCGCTTTGTGGACATTGCGCAAAAAGCCAAGCAGCAGGGGGCAGATAGTATCATTCTCGGCTGCACGGAAATCGGATTGCTGGTGAGCGAAAAAGACCTGCCTCTACCGGTCTTTGATACCACAACGCTTCATGCGGATGCAGCGGCTGATTGGGCTTTGGGGCGCGCCGCTACACGGGCCGCTTAAAAGCGGGTCGTCTCGCCACCCCTTACATGGTGTAATATTCATTAGGCGTGCCAGAAATATTGGCCTAGGCTTGCCGGATGACCAAAACGCATCCTGTAACCGTAAAAACCGAACTTGCCGGAGAGGGGCAAGCCAAGGCCAAATCTTTCGTTAAAGGCCGCCATCCGAAATCCTATTCCGACTATGCCGATCATGAAGAAGTGCTGCATGCGGTCAGTCATGGCATAGGTGCCTTGCTCGCCATTATCGCGCTGGTGGTGTTGGTATTGCGGGCACAAGAGACCGGAGGCGCAAGGGAAATCGTCGCGGTTTCGCTCTATGGGGCAAGCATGATCATTCTCTACCTATGCTCCAGCGTTTATCATGGAAGTTTTCGTTGGCGGCATCATAAATTTCTGGAGATGATCGACCATTCGGCGATTTATATAAAAATCGCCGGCAGTTATACGCCCTTTGCCTTGCTGATCATGTCGCCCAATCTCGGCACAAACCTGCTCATTGCCGTATGGGCAATCGCCATTGCGGGTATCATTTTCAAGGTCACCGCCCATTTCCTGTCAGACATGCGCAAATATGACTGGCTATCGCTTACGGGCTATCTGGCCATGGGTTGGCTGGCGGTGTTTTTCATCGGCGAGCTATGGGAAAATATGCCCCGCGCCGGTTTCTGGTTTCTGGTGGCCGGTGGTTTGAGCTTCACCATTGGCGCTATTTTCTACAAATGGAAATCACTGCAATATACCCACACGATTTTTCATATATTCGTGCTGGTCGGTAGTATTTTCCACTTCATCGCCGTCTATGGCTATGTGCTGCCGCAAAGCGTAAGTGCTTAGAGCGTTTCCAGGATAACCGGTATCCACTGTTCGGGAAGTGCTCTAATCGCTTTTCAGGGCATCCTCGTCGGGAATACCGACAATATGAAAACCGCTATCCACATGCAGCACTTCGCCGGTGCAGGAAGCACCCAAATCCGACAATAGATAAAGCGCCGCTCCGGCTACCCCTTTGGGGTCGGTATCATCGCGCATGGGCGAAGCTTTGCGGTTAAAGCTGAACATATGGCGCCCGCCACCAATACCCGCCGCCGCCAATGTCTTGATGGGGCCGGCGGAGATGGCGTTCACGCGAATGCCCTCCGGCCCAAGATCGCGGGCAATATAGCGGGTCGAAGCCTCGAGGGCGGCTTTCGCAACACCCATAACATTATAATTGGGGATGACGCGCTCGGCACCAAGATAGGTCAGCGTCACCATAGAGCCACCGGGTTTCATCATTTTGGAAGCGCGATTGGCGGCATCCACAAAAGAAAATGCCGAGACATCCATCGTGTCGCGAAAATTTTGCCGCGTAGTGTTTTCAATGAACGAGCCTTTCAGGGCCTCCTTGTCGGTAAAGGCAATGGCATGGACCAGAAAATCTATCTGCCCCCAGACCTTTTTTATTTCCGCAAAGGCCGCTTCCATACTGTCATCGGATAAAACATCGCAAGGGATCATGACTTGCGCCCCAAGGCTTTCCGCCAAAGGTCGCACGCGTTTTTCCAGAGCTTCTCCCAGATAGGTAAAGGCCAGTTCCGCCCCTTGGGCATGAAGCTGCTGGGCAATCGCCCAGGCGATAGAGTTTTTATTGGCAACGCCCATAATCAGGCCGCGCTTGCCCTTCATCAGGTCACCGGTGGGAAAGGGATTTGCTGTATCGCTCATGGGGGGCTCCTTCATGCCATTATTTTTCCCATGGCTTAGCCGAGAAGCCTCTTATCGGCAAGGGTATCGAAGATAGGCCGTCTTTCGTAAATTACGCCAGAAAAGCCTTGCCGGAAAGCGCCTGCAAAAAGGTGAGAATGACGACGCCGGTTCCAATAATGGCGACGAGCCAAACGGCAAGCTTGGCCCGTGCGGGATTATTGGCAAAAATCCTGTCGCTCAAAAAACCGATAAAAGGCAAGAGCTGCATCAAATGGGTGGCAAAGAAATGGGCAACCCGCAAATCCCCGCCATCGCGGGCCCAGCCGGTAATCGCCATGCCATCGGCATCGCTTGGGGAAGCGCCAACCCAATGGCCCTGGCCTGAGGAAAGATAGCCGGCAAAGATAAGGGTGAGAATAAAGGTCAACAACAAGCCCAATCCGGCACCCCGCCGAAAGCCCGATCCCAGCTCAGGGGTCGAAGGCAGAGCCATAAATTTCAATCCCATAAACAGGGCAGGGATAATCAGGGTCACCGCGCCAATACCGGCAATCCTATAGAGATTGATATCCAGAGCCGATGCAAAATTAAAATGCGAAGGCACGCCGCGCATGGATTGCCCTATGAGCCAGGCTATTTCGTAAAGCGCTGCAATGCTCACCAAGGCGGCCAAAAACCCAAACAGGCGGGCAGCGCGATAGTCTTTTGGCAGATAGCGCAATAAAAAAGCCAAGGTGAAAAGATGCAGCGCAATGGAAAGCGAAAATTTGATCGGCTTGGTCCAGATATTGATGTCATTGACCTCGCGCACATCCATCATATGGGCGAGCACCATAGG
The DNA here is from genome assembly GCA_026989615.1 of Parvularculaceae bacterium. Taxonomy (GTDB): domain Bacteria; phylum Pseudomonadota; class Alphaproteobacteria; order Caulobacterales; family Parvularculaceae; genus S012-90. Next base: position 5,001 of record JALSJA010000312.1, read on the forward strand.
CACCGCCAAGGCCAGCATGATAGCGCCCGTATACCACCAGAGACGTTCTGGAAAGGAAAGATTTTTCATGATGCAAAGGCCTCTTTCGGAGCCGGGAAGAAATGATAAAACAATTTCATCAGGGCAAAGATTAAAAATCCAAACGGCCCGAGCATGAAACACATGATCAGGAGCGGCGTTTGCAAGATGCGGGAAATTTTCATTGCGTCGGCCTGGCGCGCCACCAGCGTGCCGATGACAAGATCAAAAGCGAGATAATGCAACCACCCGGCCAGCAGCACGCGATCATCCTGAAACAAGGCTTTGACATCGGCAAAACTGCCAAAGCCACCATCGGCCCCCAGAAAAGAAACCAGAATAAGCGCGCTATAGGGAACAGAAATCAGCGCCGGAATGACCCAGCCTGTTATTGGCAAAACAAAAGGCCATTTGCGCGGCAGCAATAGCAACATCACCCAGCCGAGCATGGCAAACCGTCCGGCCATGTCAAAAATGAAATCTATTTCGCTGGTGACCATGAATTTTCCCTCTTTTGTCCCCGTAATGACGGGGCTTTCGTGTCTTTGACGGACAATTGCCAATGGCGGTAAAGAAACTTGTCACTGTCAAGATTGAATTATGGGGGACGCTTTCAAATCGGTCAAGGAAAACTTGACACTGACAAGATGAGACCTCTAAATACCCGAAAATGAACAGAAAAACCCGCCATAATCCGGAACAACACCCACCAGCCAAGCGCCCCTATCACCATGGGGATCTGCGCCGGGCCTTGCTTGAGGCGGGGCGGGCATTGCTGGAGGAGAAGGGCGCTGACGGGTTTTCCTTGCGCGCCTGCGCCCAGCGCGCCGGCGTGTCCCACGCAGCCCCCGCCCATCATTTCAAGGATATGAAGGGATTGTTTACGGCTCTGGCCATAGAGGCATTTGATTTGTTTGGTGAAGCCTTGGCCAATGCCCGCGATGGGCGCCTGACCCCCAAACAACAAATCGTCACATCCTATCGGGCTTATCTTGATTTTGCCCGTGGGCATCCGGCTTTGTTCAAACTAATGTTCGATGCCTTGAGGCTTGATTGGCAAGACGAGATTTTGAACGAGGCCAGCAAGAAGGCCTATCAACAATTAATAATGCTGGCCAAGCCTTTTGAAGACAGTGGCAAGCCCCCGCCTTTAATCCAGCTTCTCGTCTGGAGCCTGCCCCACGGGGTCGCGCATTTGCAACTGGCCGGACAAATCGGCCACTCCAAATCCCTCATATCGGATGAATGGCTGGAAGACTATCTAGAGATGACCGCAGAGTTACTGGACAGGCTTTAAGCGCCCGGACCCTAATCCCGATACCGCCCGATCACCAGACAGCCATTGGTGCCGCCAAAGCCGAAACTATTGGTCAGGAAGGCGTCGATTTTGGCGTTATCGACCCGCTCGCGAATGATCGGCAGGTCTTCAAATTCCGGATCGATATTTTCGATATTGGCCGAGGCGGTCAGAAAATTATCGCGCATCATCAACAGGGAAAATACGGTCTCCTGCGCGCCAACCGCCCCGAGGGAATGACCGGTCAGGGATTTGGTCGCGGAGAAGGGCGGGATTTTATCACCAAAAACTTCACGAATGGCCTCGGTTTCCTTCTTGTCACCCACCGGGGTCGAGGTGCCATGGGTGTTGATATAATCAATCTCCCGGTCCGTGGTGGAAAGGGCCAGCTGCATACAGCGCACAGCCCCTTCGCCGGATGGGGCGACCATGTCAAAGCCATCGGAATTGGCCCCATAGCCAAGCAATTCGCCATATATGGGTGCGTTGCGGGCCAGGGCATGTTCCAATTCCTCAATCACAAGAACCGCAGCGCCACCCGCGATAACAAAGCCATCACGATCGCGATCATAAGCGCGCGCAGCGGTTTGTGGCCGATCATTATATTTGGTCGACATGGCCCCCATGGCATCAAACAGGTTCGACATGGACCAGTTTAATTCCTCGCCGCCCCCGGCAAAAATCATATCCTGCTTGCCGAGCTGAATTTGCTCATAGGCCGCGCCAATACAATGAATGGAGGTCGCGCAGGCCGAGGAGATGGTATAGTTGATGCCTTTAATTTTGAAAGCCACCGCCAATACCGCAGAATGGGATGAACTCATGGATTTTGGTACCGCAAAAGGTCCAATACGCCGTGGGGATTTGTTTTTCTGGGTCAGCTCCGCCGCTTCCACCACCACTCTTGTGGAGGGGCCACCCGATCCCATAATCATGCCAATGCGCGGATCGGAAATTTCATCGGGAGAGAGTTTTGCGGTCTCAAGAGCTTCCTGCATGGCGATATAATTCCATGCAGAGCCAACCCCCATAAAGCGCCGGGTTTTTTTATCGAGAACGTCTTCCGGATCAATTTTCGGTCGGCCAACAACCTGCGCCTTAAAGCCGAGGGATTCATATTCAGGATCATGGGTAAGACCGGATGTGCCAGCCTTCAAAGAGGTGGCAACTTCATCCAGTGAATCGCCAATAGAAGATACAATCCCCATTCCTGAAATGACTACACGGCGCATTAAGGGTCTCCTTTAAAAATTGCTCTTGCAGGGCAGGTTATAGATTATAGCATGCCCGCTTCCAGCGCCTCGCGTGAGAATAAGCCAACACGCAGGCCTTTGGCTTCGTAAATGGGCTTGTCGTCAACAAACATTTTTGCGTCCGC
>JALSJA010000313.1 GCA_026989615.1 Parvularculaceae bacterium
GCGCTTGCGGGTGGCGGCAGCGTCCACCGTGGGCGAGGCGGGCTTTGCAAGGGTCGAGGCGCTGATAGAGGCCGGCGCCGATGTGATTGTTATCGACACTGCCCATGGCCATTCTGCCCGTGTCATCGAGCAGGTGGCGCGGATTAAAAAACTGTCGGGTGCGCCGCAGGTGATTGCCGGCAATATCGCCACTTATGAAGCGGCCAAGGCATTGGCAGGTGCAGGGGCAGACGCGCTCAAGGTCGGCATCGGCCCGGGCTCTATCTGCACCACGCGGATTGTCGCCGGGGTTGGCGTGCCGCAATTAACGGCAATTATCGACACCGCCAGAGCAGGACGCGAAGAGGGCGTGCCGATTATTGCTGATGGCGGGATCAAATTTTCCGGCGATATGGCCAAAGCACTGGCCGCCGGCGCCGACACAGTGATGATTGGCTCGCTCCTGGCGGGTACGGACGAGGCCCCTGGAGAAGTGTTCCTCTATCAGGGCCGCTCTTATAAATCCTATCGCGGCATGGGCTCCATCACTGCCATGGCGCAAGGGTCCGCAGACCGTTATTTCCAGTCGGACGTTAAAGAGCAAATGAAACTCGTGCCCGAAGGGATTGAAGGCCGGGTCGCCTATAAGGGCCCGATCGCGCCAATCCTGCATCAACTGGTCGGCGGTGTGCGCGCTTCCATGGGCTATGTGGGTGCGCCCAGCATTAGCGAATTTCAAACCCGCGCAAAATTTGTTCGCATTACCAATGCAGGGCTTCGCGAAAGCCATGTCCATGATGTGGCTATAACCCGCGAAGCGCCGAATTATCCGACGGCGAATTAGTGGGTAGTTGGTAGCGAGTAGCGAATAGAGAGTAGCGAGTAGAAAAACTCATCCTTATCTGTGCTTGCCTGCCCGCCCCCGTCATCCCGTGTGCTGCGCAGCACGCAAGTGATGCGCTGCTAGAGCCTATCCAGTTTTGATGGAATCAAAACCGGATAGGCTCTAAGTCTTTATTTTGACGCGTTTCCGAACGGATAACCGGCATCCACTTATCCTGGAAACGCTCTAACCCGGGACCCATATGGCGCCGCGAAGGCTCCCTACACCCCCATCCACCCATCATTTATCGTTAAAATTGCGCCTTGCCCGTTAACCATATCGTCAAATATCTACTCTAGGGTGTCCCTTGTATCGGGATTACCTATACGGGAATCATGGATGATGATGGCGCAAAAATTTGATTATAGTGAAGTTCACGCAAGCCCTGCCAGTGCGGGGCGCGCAACGCGTTTTCCTGCGCTCAAAGCAGCGAAAATCGTCACCGATGAAGAATTTTCCACTATTAACTGTACCATTCGTAATATCAGCGATAGCGGTGCATTGCTGAAACTGGCCGGCCTGTTTCAGGCTCCGAAAAAGTTTGATCTGCTCATGGTCAGTTCAAAGCAAATTGTCCATGTAGAAAAGGTTTGGCAAAGAGGGGTTCTTGTGGGGGTTCGTTTCCTTGAGGGCCCGAAAGAAGTAACCTCCCTTGATGCTTTCGGCCTGTTGGGCTGAGCAAAACCCTTGCTTGTCAGCTCCCCAAAACCCTGTCATGTCATGGCTCATGCGTGACTCGGGAAAAATAACAGCCGCCATTGAAGTTCTGACAGATTTTACAGCACGACGCGTGCCGGTAAAAACCTGCCTCAAGGACTGGGCCCGCAATGCCCGCTATGCCGGAGCCAAAGACCGCGCCTGGATATCGGGCTTGGCCCTTGATGCCTTGCGCAAAAGAAATTCTATTGCCGCACAGATGAGCGATGACAGCCCTCGCGCTTTGGCGCTGGGCGCTTTGCATTTTCTTTGGGGCGTAGGTCTCGAAGATCTCGAAATATTGCTTGCCGAAGAACCTCATGGGGCAGGGGCTTTGAGCGAACAAGAAAAACAGGCCCTGCAAAGCAGCGCTCCGGAAGATTTACCCCTCGCCATAGCGGGCGACTTTCCCGACTGGCTGGAGCCGGGTGTCGAACGCGCCTTTGAAGATCCGCTAGCAGAGATGCAGGGCTTTGCTGCCCGCGCCTCGGTGGATTTGCGCATCAACACCTTAAAAGCCGATATCGAAAAGGCGAGAAAAGCAACCGCCAGCATCAAAGCAACGCCATCGCTTCTCGTCACAACCGGCCTTGTGGTCGCGCCGCCCCCGGCCAGTATGAAAGCAAGCGCGGTGGAGACCATTCCGGCTTTTTCCAAAGGCTGGGTCGAAGTGCAGGATATTGGCAGCCAGATTTGTGCTCTTGCTGCCGGAGACATCAAAGGCAAACAGGTGCTGGATTTTTGCGCCGGTGGTGGCGGCAAAACGCTGGCGCTGGCGGCAATGATGGAAAATAGCGGGCAGATCCATGCCTATGATATTGATGCCCGCCGCCTTGCGCCTTTGTTTCATCGCGGCAAAAGAGCCGGCATGCGCAATTGTCAAATTCTCGACCCCAAAACAGCCATGCTCGACGAATTAAAAGAAAAAATGGATGTGGTTTTCATAGACGCCCCTTGTTCAGGGTCCGGCACATGGCGGCGTCGCCCCGATACCAAATGGCGCCTCAGTGAGAAGCAGTTACAAAAGCGCATGGGGGAGCAAGATCAGGTCCTTCGCGCCGCCGCGCAATATGTCAAACCCGGCGGGCAGATGGTTTATGTCACCTGCTCGTTCCTGCATGAAGAAAACGAAGATCGCTTACAGGAATTTCTGACAGACCATAAAGAATTTTCTTGCGCCGATACATTGGCCAATATCAGCGCCAGTGGTCTGCTTTGCGAAGGTGCAGAAGAGGCGTTGAAAAAATACCAGACCGAAGCAGGGGCTTTGCGCCTGTCACCTTTGCGCACGAAAAGCGATGGTTTCTTTGTGCAGCTTTTGCAAAAAGCCTGATCTACCAGACCAGTTTGGCGTCATCGGAGACTTTATAGGTAAAGCCATGGCCGGGGGTGGTCGAGCCGTCCTTGTTGATATAGGTGGAAGAAGAAACAAGGTTATCTCCTTCCATGCGGCCGCTGGAGATCACTTTGGCAATAGTCTCATGGCCCTCGACAATTTCTTCGGCGCTCCACGACCCGTCTTCGTGAAAACGGATAATGCCATCGGTGCGAAAGCCGGCGGTGGTGACATAGACATAGGTCAAATCGCCAGTGGCAGCGTCCACATAAATTAGCGACTCGCCACCATATTCCCCGTCATTCAAAGAATGGGTGATGCGAACGGCCTTGCCGCCAAGAACCGATTCCCAGACCTGCACATCGCGCACCGCATCGGGATCGTCAGACACCGTGACAAAAGTCTTGCCAATAAAGGGCGCAAATTGCTCTAGCCCCGCAGCTTCCTGTGGCATGGTTTCCGGAGCCCGCTCTAATGCAGAGGCATGAGCAAAGGCGAATAAGGCGGATAAAACGGGCAGAATGACGCTGAAACGCATGGCGGGTCTCCTTTTCAAGAAAATCCTATCACATAGTGATAAGCTTGGCGAATGATATAAAGGGGCAAGGGAATAAGCGGCGTGCTGTGCTCATTGGCTTGCTGACAGGGCTTTGATAGCGTATCTTTTGCAGGAAGAGAGGAAAAGGAGAGGTGTGTCATGTTTTCAAGGGCAATTTTATTTTCAGTTACAGTTTTATTCGCCGCCTTCGCGCAATTACACGGTCAGACTTTTGCTGGTATCATCATAGATCAGGAGCAACCGGTGATTGATAGGGCGTCGGGTTATCTTGGTGTCGGCGGGGATGAGGAACAAAAGCTTGCCCAGACATTTACCGTCGGCATGACCGGCCAGTTAACGGGCCTGCGCCTGCCGCTTTCGGGATGTGGGCGAGGTGTGTTGAGACTGACTATTCAAGAAGTAGATGAGCGCGGCTTTCCTGCTGGTACTGTCCTGCGGGCACGAAGTTTTCCTGCTGACGAGGTGGGACTGATTGGAATTGGCGAGTTTCAGGATTTCTTTTTCCTGGCACCGCTTGATGTACGGGCAGGGGATTTTTTGGCCTTTACAGTAGAAACCGTGGGCGAAGGCAGTTCTTGTAGCTATGCGCAAGGTCCGGCTGGGGACAGCTATGCGCGCGGCAATGGATTTTTTGACGCTCGCCCCAACCCCCCCGGATGGGTATCGCAAAAAGAATTTGCGCCCGCATCGCAGGACTTGCCTTTCTTCACCCTGATGAATGATCCGAGCATGGCCAGCCCCGGAATGTGTGTGGCGGCCGATGGCACGGCATTGCCCATCTCCAGAGATGTTCCGGCCTGTCGTTGTTTTGAAGATGCCGGGGCGATGGAATTTCGCTGCGGCATTGTGCATCCGGACTTCTTCATCTTCCGGCGCTTCCCGTTTCCCATGGAGCCGGAGCAACCATTTGAACAAATCTGGGAGTTTTATCCGTTGACCGAGCTTGATGGCCCGGTGTGGCTGGAGGTATCCGGTGGCGGATTGGAGAGCGCTACGAAATTTGTCTTTGCCCCCAATGGTGGCCGAGGCGCCATGGAGGTTAAAATCTTAAAAGGCATGGCCCCTTCCAAAGGACAGATAGAAAAAGGTTTGGCGGTTATTCGCTATGACATGAAAGAGGCTTCGTCTGAATATTTCCGCGCCTTTGGGGTGGATGTGAGTATCAAAGCCGGGGCAGGTCAGCAGGATCAATATCAACTGCCAAAAGAGCTGGAGCAGGCGATACCGGAACAGTTAAAAGACGCCCTGCCGCAGGAGTTGAAGGACAAATTGCCCGATTTTCTACCGCCCGGCTAGCACGGTGCAGATATGCGTATAGAGAATTGCCGTACAAACCCTTAAAATTGCTTGGCCAGGGTCACGCGAAAGCCGCGCTGCTTTCTCTCTACAATTATGTTACTTTCAAGAGATTCGCTTCTAAAACCGGACTTTCGTGTTTCATTGGCGAGAAAGTCTATGGCCTCCAAAGTCAAGGAGAGATTGTTGTCATAATTTCTCACATATTTTACGCTTGAAGATAATCGCCCCGCACGTGTCGTATTGATGCCTGCGTTCTCCCCTTGATATTGCAGGGCCAGCAGCAGGTTGGACTTTTTGTTAAATCTATAGGTTGCGTTGACCTTGGCGTCATAGCTGTCTTGTTTCAGGGAAAATTCCCTGCCATTCAACTGCCATTGCCGCTGAAAATTATACAGGTTGAGATCAATCGCATATTCAAAGTCTGTACCAATATCCTGCTGGAAATTGACATTCAGCCCCATGCGTTCATCACTGTCGATATTGATATATTGTGTTAAATATTCCTCATTGCCAATATAATCATAGAAGCCTCTGATATCGTCAGTTTTATCGCGAAAATATAAGGTCGTCAGAAGCGTGAAATCATCATCGACAAATTCATGGGATAGCTCGTAATTTGTGGATGTGCCAATTTTGAGATTGGCACTGCCTTGCGCAAAACTGTTATAGCTCGTCTTGCGCAAGATTGGATCAAAGGCCGCGTAGTTTGGATCGAGAGATTTGGTGGAAATGCTGGCTTGCAGCTTGCCCCAATCCTTAAAGTCCCGGGAGATATGCAAGGAGGGCAAAAACCTTGAATAGGACGGGGATTGGGAAATCGCATTGCCATCGGCTGTAAAGTCAGCATCAAAGGAATTAAAGCGTATGGCAGGCAGTAATCCAAGCTTGCCGAGCGGGAATTGATAGGAAATATAGGCATCCATGCTTGATGTTTTGCGGTCAAATGCGCCGTCAGGCAGCTGCCCATTTGCTTGCAGGCTGTCGACACCATCAAAACGCTGATCATTTGCAATCAGCCTATAGTCAAATCCATATTTCAATTGCTTTTCAGGGGTAAATTTCTTTTCGCGATTAAACATTGTAAAGAGAAAATTACCATCTCGCGTTTGGTTGCGAAGAAAGTCTCCGTTGATGCTGTCAATCGTGTAGATGTCTCTTGTCAGACTGTCTCCGGAAGATATTCCATAATTTACGGAGATACTATATTTGTCATCCTTTGTATATTCCTTTGCATAGCCCATGCTGAGGCCGAAACTATTGGATTGGCCTTCGAAGAAACTGCTCTTTTGCCTGTTTTGTAAAATCAAATCATCATTTAATCGGTTAAAGCTGCTCTTGCTTTCTGAGATATTGTCGAAAGTGCTGCCACTAATGCCGCCGCTCAGGGTTTGCCCTTCAGTAAGCTTCCGCTTAGCAACAGCATAAAAAGACAGGAATTTAATATCGTTTTGTTGGGTGCTTTGAGAGATTCCAGTCTGGCCGATTTCTGCCGGGGTCAGATAGGTTGAACTGTTCTGGCTGGTCGTTTCGAATAATCTGCTGTCCAGGCTAAAGAAAGCCATGTTCTTCCATGTACTATCATCCTTGCTATAATCCGCAGCGAGTTTATAGCGCTCGCGTGTGTCTGCGCGTGCGCTTATATTGAGGCTTTGCGGGGCGCCGAAATCTTTTTTCAAAATCAGATTAACCGTGATTCCGCCGCCGCGCGTGTTGGCCCCCGGATTGGTGACAATTTCAATGCGCTCAATCTGATTGGCGGGAATTTGCAAAGCCAGCGACCGGGGGAAATATTCGCCATCAACCAGATAGTTGATATTGGCTTCCCCGAGAATTGTCAGATTGCCTTCAATATCGGTGATAACACCGGGCAAGCGCGCCATGGCATCGGCAGCGGTAAGCGAAGCGGCATCGGGGCTGGCGCTCACATCATAAGAGCGCCGATCAATCGCCGTTGCCTTGCGGGTTGCGGTGATGACAATGACATCCTTATTGTCCTCTGCTTTATCGCCCCCTATCTCTATGGGCTGTTTTGGCGTTTCCTCTTGTGATTCGGTAGAGGGAATGTCTGAGGGGTCAATCTCCTGCATGGCCTTTGCTGGCAATGCATATAGCAGTGATGTCGTAAAAACTGTAAGCGCGCAATATTTGGAAACTGACATATTCATCCTGTTTAACTTGGGTCTATTCAGTTTGGGCCTGTTCAGTGCAAGATTTTGCGGTGCATCGTCCTGACAACAAAAAGACCCCGCAAAGGGGCGTACCATCTTTATCACTATAATATAACAACTTATCAAACATTGACGATGCTTGACAGAAAGTCAATTTATGTCAATATATAGCCTGTATAGTTATGCTGGGATTTGACGGGTATTTGCGATTGCGCAAACAATATTGTTGCAAACCTACAAACCTTGAAAGGGTGGATCATGATCAAATTAATATCAAAATGTGTATTGCTATCTGTTTTCGCTTTGTCATTGTCTGCATTTTCAGTGGATGGCGAATCGGCAAGCGACAGTTCGACAGGTGAGCAAGGGCGCATGGACAGAGAATCCAGAATCGAGCAAGACACCAATGCGAAAATGGCTGAGGTGGATGCAAATGGTGATGGCGTTATCGACAAAAAGGAGTTTGTTGTCTATGCGAGGCGCGAAAATCCGGATATACCCGCAGATGTAATGGATGAAAATATGGATTTTTTCTTTGCACAATTTGACGCTAACGGTGATGGTGTCATCTCCAAGGTTGAAATGGCGCTCGTGGTTGCCAGAATGATGGGAAGCCAGGACCCTTGTCTTAACTGCGAGTAGGGGGCGTTCAAATTCAGATGGGCAGGTTTATATTTTTGATATTGTTTTTGTTTGTCGCCATAGGGGCGGTATTCTTCTATAAATC
>JALSJA010000314.1 GCA_026989615.1 Parvularculaceae bacterium
CGTTATCCCGCCAATCTTTGCCTCATCCTTGCTGGCCCTGCCGATGACAGCCTTTGCCGCTATGGGGCCCAATGCGCCGGAATGGTTGCAATTGACGGCACGCAGCTTTGCCCCCGGCCAACCCATATATATGCTGGTTTATGCGGTCGGCATTATTCTGTTTGCATTCGTCTACACCTCTATCGTGTTTAACCCGACCGATGTGGCGGATAATCTCAAAAAATATGGCGGCTATATTCAGGGTTATCGCCCCGGTGCGCGCACGGCGGAATATATCGATTTTGTATTGACCCGTTTGACTTTGGTCGGCGCGCTCTATCTGGCTTTTGTCTGTCTTTTGCCGGAAATATTGCGAAGTCAGTTTTCGGCAATACCGGTCTATCTTGGGGGCACATCCCTGCTGATTGTGGTCTCGGTAACCCTTGATACCGTGCAGCAAATTCAAGGCCATCTCCTTGCCCAGCAATATGAGAGCCTGATCAAGAAATCCAAGATCGGAGGAAAACGCCGGTGATTTTGATTTTTCTTGGGCCTCCGGGTGCCGGCAAGGGTACGCAGGCCAAGCGCATAGCGGCCAGTTATAATATCCCTCAGCTTTCGACGGGGGACATGCTGCGCTCGGCGGTGGCAGCGGGTACGGAAATTGGCAAAAAGGCCCAAAAAGTCATTGATGCCGGACAATTGGTTAGCGATGAAATCGTTGCCGGCATAGTTGCTGACCGGATTGATGAGGCCGATTGCGAAAAGGGGTTTTTGCTTGATGGTTTTCCGCGCACGCTGGCGCAGGCGAAGATTCTGGACAGAATTTTACAGGATCGGGATCGCAGCCTGACCACGGTTTTGCTGCTGAAAGTGGATGAAGAGGCGCTATTGGCGCGGCTTCGCAATAGAATTGAAGAGACCATGAAGGCAGGCGGCGAAGTGCGCTCTGACGATAATGTCGAGACCTTCGCCAAGCGTCTTCAGGTTTATAAGGAGCAAACAGCCCCGCTTATTCCGTTTTATGAGGAACAAGGGGTGCTGCGCGTAGTGGATGGTATGGGGTCGATTGACGCTGTATCAGCCGAAATTAACGGGATTTTGGGGCAATCTGCCAAGGCTTGAGGTCTGCCGGCCGCCTTTACGGTACAGGTTAGAATGAACAGCCGGAAAGTGGAGAAGTTTTACCCTGAATCCCAAGGTTTTTAGTTGACGAGACGGGGCCCGCGGCTATATCTAGCGGTCTTCGCCAAACCGTCGGTTATGGCGCCTTTCTGCTGTCTGGATGACGGTGTGAGGTAGCGCTATTGGTCCGGTTGAGGGTCTGGTCATAAGGGTTTGAAATTCGGTACTTTTTGGTTCCGAAAAATGAGCATTGAAAGAGGTCTGAAATGGCTCGTATTGCGGGTGTAAATATTCCAACAGGAAAGCGTGTTCATATCGCGCTGACCTATATCCACGGCATTGGCAACGCCAAGGCCAGAGAAATCTGTTCCACGGTGGGTATTCCCGAAGATCGGCGGGTCAATCAGCTATCCGATGCGGATGTTTTGAAAATTCGCGAAGCCATTGATGCCGGCTATATGGTGGAAGGCGATTTGCGCCGTGAAACGGCGATCAATATCAAGCGCCTGATGGATCTCGGTTGCTATCGCGGCCTGCGCCATCGTCGCGGCCTTCCGGTTCGCGGCCAGCGCACCCACACCAATGCGCGCACCCGCAAGGGTCCGGCCCGTCCCATCGCCGGTAAGAAGAAATAAGGATTATTGATAATGGCTAAACAGGCTTCTACCCGCGTTCGTCGCGCCCAGCGTAAAAACATCTCAACCGGTGTTGTCCACGTTAATGCGTCTTTCAACAACACCCATGTGACCATCACCGATGATCAGGGCAATACAATTTCATGGTCGACCTCTGGCCATATGGGCTTTAAGGGCTCGCGCAAATCAACCCCGTTTGCGTCGCAAATGGCAGCAGAAGATGCAGCGAAAAAAGCCATGGAGCACGGCATGAAAACCGTTGATGTTTTGGTGCGCGGACCGGGTACGGGCCGCGAAAGCGCCTTGCGGGCGCTGCAAGCGGCTGGCCTCGTGGTCACAACCATTCGTGATGTCACCCCGATCCCGCATAATGGCTGTCGCCCCCGCAAGCGCCGCCGCGTCTAAAATTATAGGGATTATCTTTATTGTCTCTATTTTTTGAGGCATGTGATCGCCGAAAAGCGAACGACAATATTTTAAACGGAGTTAAAGCAAGTGCTTGAAAAAAATTGGCAAGAATTGATTCGCCCCAATAAGCTCGACATCAAGCCGGGCTATGATCCAGAACGCAAGGCGGTTATTGTCGCCCAGCCGCTGGAGCGTGGTTTTGGTCTGACCCTCGGCAATGCTTTGCGCCGGGTGCTGATGTCCTCTCTGCAAGGGGCGGCGATCACCTCGATCCAGATTGATGGTGTGGTCCATGAATTTTCCTCAATCCAGAACATTCGCGAAGATGTCACCGACATTGTGCTGAATGTAAAACAGCTGGCCTTGCGCCTTCATGCCGAAGGCAAGAAGCGTCTGGTTATTCGCAAAACCGGCCCGGCTGTCGTAACCGGCGCTGATATTCAGGAAACCGCCGATGTCGAGGTTCTGAGCAAGGATCAGGTAATCTGTACCCTTGATGAGGGCGCTGAATTTCGCATGGAACTGGTTGTTGAAAACGGTAAAGGCTATGTGCCGGCGGAGCGCAATCGCCCGGAAGATGCACCGATTGGCCTTATTCCGGTCGACAGCCTGTTCTCTCCGGTCAAGCGCGTTTCCTATAAGGTTGAAAACACAAGGGAAGGTCAGGTTCTCGACTATGACAAGCTGACCATGGAAATCGAAACCAATGGCACGGTGACACCGGAAAATGCCGCTGCTTTTGCGGCGCGCATTCTGCAAGACCAGTTACAGATTTTCGTCAATTTCGAAGAGCCGAAAAAAGCCGAAACGGCCCGCGAAGAAGAAGAGTTGAAATTCAACGCGGCATTGCTGCGCAAGGTGGACGAGCTGGAACTTTCCGTGCGTTCGGCCAATTGCCTGAAAAACGACAATATCGTTTATATTGGCGATCTCATTCAGAAAACAGAATCAGAAATGTTGCGGACACCGAATTTTGGCCGCAAATCATTGAATGAAATTAAAGAAGTGCTGGCCGGGCTTGGCTTGCATCTTGGTATGGATGTGCCGGATTGGCCGCCAGAAAATATTGAGGAATTGGCCAAGCGCTACGAAGACCAGCACTAGGCTTTTTGTTTTTGAAAACTTGGCTATCAGGCCAGTTGACCGTCAGGAGATTGAATCATGCGCCATGGTATCGCGCACCGCAAACTGAACCGCACGGCAAGCCATCGCAAGGCGATGTTTGCCAATATGTCAGCGGCGCTCATCAAGCATGAGCAAATCACAACGACTTTGCCCAAAGCAAAGGAATTGCGCCCGATTGTTGAAAAGCTGGTGACTCTGGCCAAAAAGGGCGATCTGCACGCGCGCCGCCAAGCCATTTCCCGCATTCGCGACAAGGAGATGGTCTCCAAACTGTTTGAGACCCTGGGCCCGCGCTATCAGGACCGCCATGGCGGCTATATTCGCATTATGAAGGCCGGCTATCGCCATGGGGACAATGCACCGATTGCGGTGATCGAATTTGTTGATCGGGATGAAAGTGCCAAAGGCCTCGATTCCGGCCCGGTGATGGAAGTCGAAAGCGTCGAAGAATAAACGGACGTTTTGGGACCAGACCAAAAATTAATAAAAACCCTTCCTGTTGGAAGGGTTTTTTTTGTAGTCTCTATATGGGAACGGTTTGTGTTTGGGAGAAATATTATGGCTTTTAGAGTTGTAAAAAATCTTGCGATTGTCATGTCCCTGATAGTGGGCGTATTGACGCTGGCGCAGGCACAACCAACCGAAATAAACGAAGATGGCCTGCCGATCTATCTGGCTGCGCCGGATAATGAGCAAGCCAATATTCCCAAGGACATCGTGCCGCAGGATATGGCGCAGGTGAAAATGTCCTTTGCGCCGGTTGTGCAACGGGCGGCACCTGCCGTGGTCAATATTTATTCAAGGCGGGTGGTGCAAACGCGCAGCGCATCGCCTTTTGCCAATGATCCTTTCTTCCGGCAGTTCTTTGGCGATGGCGCTTTTGGCACACGGCCACGGGTACAAAACTCCCTTGGTTCCGGGGTTATCGTCAGGCCGGAAGGGGTCATCGTTACCAATAATCATGTGGTGCAGGGCATGAGCGAGATTAAGGTCGTGCTGCAGGACCGGCGGGAATTTACCGCCGAGGTGATGTTGACCGATCCACGCACCGATCTGGCAATTTTGCGTATTGATGCGGGCGAGCCTTTGCCTTTCCTGACCTTCACCAATTCCGATAGTGCTGCCGTTGGCGATATCGTGCTGGCGATTGGCAATCCCTTCGGAGTTGGTCAGACCGTGACCAATGGCATTGTTTCGGCGCTGGCACGCACCCAAGTGGGAATTTCGGATTTCCAGTTTTTCATCCAAACCGACGCGGCGATCAATCCCGGCAATTCCGGCGGCGCATTGGTGGATATTAATGGCAATTTGCTGGGGATCAACACGGCGATCTATTCACGCTCCGGCGGCTCCAATGGCATTGGCTTTGCCATTCCCGGCAATCTGGTGAAACAGGTTGTGGCAACAGCCATTGACGGCGCTGACAGTGTGATGCGCCCCTGGCTCGGGGCCGAGGCCGATAGTGTCAGCGCTGATCTGGCCAAGGCGCTTTTACTGGACAAGCCTTCCGGGGCTTTGATTAAGGATATTTTCCCCGGCGGTCCGGCCGATAGGGCCGGCTTGCAAGCGGGTGATGTGATTATCGCCTTTGGACCCTATGAAATTTATGATGCGGAAGGTTTGCGCTTTCGGGTGGCCACCCGCGATGTGGGCGAGCAGGTGGAAATTCGTTTCATGCGCCAAGGCGATGAGCAAACAACAATCATAAAAACCGACCTGCCGCCGGAGGATCCGCCACGGCAGATTACCTTGCTGAAAGGCAATAGCCCGCTATCAGGGGCGCAAATTGCCAATCTGTCACCAGCCCTGAATGAAGAGCTTGGATTACCGCATCTTGAGCGCGGGGTTGTGGTGATGGCGGTCGATCCATCTGGCTATGCGCGCCGCTATGGCCTGCGCAAGGGGACAAAAATCTTGAGCCTCAATGGCGAGAGGATTGCCTCGGTAGCAGATTTACAAAGCGCGCTGGACCATGCTGCCGGGCGCTTTGTGTTGCAATTACAGGATCCGTCCGGGCGGATATCAACCTGGCGGATTAGGTGGTAGGGCTTGGCTGATCTGTTTACTTCTGATGAAACCGCAAAGGATTTGCGCGAGACCGCGCCATTGGCCGATCGCCTGCGGCCACAAAGCCTTGCGGAAATTGTCGGACAGGATCATTTGCTAAAAGGCGATGGCCCGCTGGCGCGCATGACGCGCAATAAGCAGCTTTCTTCAATTATATTGTGGGGTCCGCCGGGGGTTGGCAAAACCACTATTGCCAGATTACTGGCCGATATTGGCGATTATCAGTTCCGGCAAATTTCGGCAATTTTTTCCGGCGTGGCGGAATTACGCAAATTATTTGACGAGGCGAAGCAATGGCGCGGGGCCGGCAAGGCAATGCTGCTATTTGTGGACGAGATTCACCGGTTTAACCGCGCCCAGCAGGACAGTTTCCTGCCACATATGGAAAGCGGTTTGATTACTTTGATAGGTGCGACCACGGAAAACCCGTCTTTTGAATTGAACCCGGCGCTATTGTCCCGGGCCCAGGTTCTGACCCTGAAACGTCTTGACGAGGCGGGGTTGGAGCAGCTTTTACAACGGGCCGAGGCTGTGCAGGGGGCCCTGCCATTGACCCCGGATGCCCGCCATATGTTGATCAATATGGCCGATGGCGATGGGCGGTTCATTCTGTCACTGGCAGAAGAGATTTATGCCGCGGGGGAGGGGGGAAATATAACCCCCGAAGATCTGCCAAAAATCTTGCAACGACGGGCACCGCTCTATGATAAGGGCCAGGAGGGCCATTATAATCTCATCAGCGCTTTGCATAAGGCGGTACGGGGTTCGGATGTGGATGCGGCTCTTTACTGGCTGGCGCGCATGCTCGCGGGGGGTGAGGATCCGCTTTTTCTCGCCCGTCGTCTGGTGCGTATGGCCAGCGAGGATATTGGTCTTGCCGACCCGCAGGCGCTCATCATCTGTAATGGGGCCAAACAGGCTTACCAATTTCTCGGATCGCCGGAAGGGGAACTGGCCTTGGCACAGGCAACCGCCTATCTTGCTACCGCGCCCAAATCCAACGCCATTTATAAGGCTTTCAAGGAGGCCAGCGCCGAGGCCAAGCGTTCCGGCTCGCTGATGCCGCCGCCCCATGCCATGAATGCCCCCACAAAGCTGATGAAAGAACAGGGCTATTCCGACGGCTATATTTACGATCACGACACGCCGGAAGGCTTTGCGGGCCTTGATTATTTTCCACCGGAATTGCCACGGCAAAGTTTTTATCGCCCGCCGGAGCGCGGTTTTGAGCGCGAAATAAACAAACGCCTTGCCTATTGGCAGCAGCGCCGTAAAACCCAGTGAAACGAAAAAGACAATAATATGAGCCAATCCCTTATCAATATTGCAGCGGTTGCCGGCGGTGGCGCTTTGGGCGCGAGCCTGCGCTATGGGGTGATGGTGCTGTCAGGGCGCCTGTTTGGGGTGTTTCTTCCCTGGGGCACTTTGCTGGTCAATGTGATTGGCTCCTTCGCTCTGGGCGTCATCATCGGCATCTTCGCCCTGAAATTCACTCCGCCCGATTGGCTCAAACTGTTTCTGGTGGTTGGGCTTGCCGGGGGATTTACAACCTTTTCCACCTTTAGCCTTGATGCCTTTACTTTGTGGGAGCGCAAAGCCTATCTGGCTTCCAGTGGCTATGTTCTCGCTTCCTTGGTTCTGTCTGTTGCGGCCCTGATGCTGGGGCTTTTCTTGTCGCGGAATATGTCATGAGCGGTGTTCAGCAAATGACGGTCAGCGCCGAAGATGACGATCTGCGTCTTGACCGCTGGTTCCGGAAGCATTTTCCCGGCGTCAAACACGGGCAATTGGAAAAGCTGCTGCGCAAGGGCCAGGTAAGAGTGGATGGCGGGCGTATCAAGGCAAGTCACAGGCTGGAAGCCGGGCAAATCATCCGTATACCACCCTTGCCGGAAGGCGCTGATACCATATCGACAAAACAGAGTTCACCTGTTTTGTCAGATCGTGATGCCCGCTTCATCCGTGATCTGGTGATATATGAAGATGATGCCTTGCTGATATTGAACAAACCCTTCGGGCTGGCGGTGCAGGGAGGCAGTAAAACCAATCGCCATATTGATGGCATGCTTGATGCCTTTGGCAAAGGCGAATCCCGCCCGCGCCTGACCCATCGCCTCGATCGCGACACCGGCGGGGTGTTGGTGCTTGGGAAAACCCGCAAGGCGGCCAAAGCCTTGGGAGAGTTCTTCCAGCGTCACAAGGTTGAAAAAACCTATTGGGCGCTGGTGGCGGGGGTGCCGCATCCGCGACAGGGTCGCATAGACTTGCCGATTGCCAAAAAAGCCGGAGCCGAGGGGGAAAAAG
>JALSJA010000315.1 GCA_026989615.1 Parvularculaceae bacterium
ACTATCCCGCGATCAAAACCGGTAAGAATCACACCCCATGACAATTGAAATCGGCAATGGCATTTCAAAAGACTTCCTCAACACCCTTGAGGCGTCTCGTGCATTTCTTGAAAAAGAACATCATCTGATCCGCAAGATTGGCCTAAAGACCCGCCGCCTTGCCAGAGGCGAGGTTGTTTTTGAAGCTTCCCTGTCGGAAGATTTTGCCGATGGGGACGCCCTCCATGGGGGCATTTTCACCATCATTCTCGATACCATTCTGGCCTATTCGGTCTATGCGGAGCTGAACGCCATGACCCCCATGGCAACCGTCAATTTGAAGACCGATCATTTCGCCAAAGCCGCCCCCGGCACGAATATTTTATGCATAGCCAAATGCGATGGCGTCAAAAATGACATCGCCTTTTGCACGGGTCGCGCCACCATCGCCACCAGCGGCGAACTTGTCGCCAGCGCTGCCGGTACTTTTATGATCAATACCAGACCAATGGACAAAGGATCGAGATTATAAAACATGTTTGATGAGCAAACACTTTGTCGCCTCGAGGAACGGATAAAAACATCCAATATGATGCAATGGCTGCGCCTGTCTGTCGAGGCCGGTGATCAGGGCGCAATCTATCACATGGGGTTTTGCGAGGAACATATCGGCAATCCGGTAATCCGCGCCATTCATGGGGGTGTCATTTCCTGCTTTCTGGAAAGCGCCGCGCTGCTGGAGGCGCTGGCGCAGGCTCCGCAAGGGACCGAAATCAATATCATTTCCACACATATTTCCTATCTCGCCTCGGCCAAAGCGAAAGATATTCGCGCCCATATCGCCACCGCCAAATTTGGCCGCCGCATGGGGTTTTTCGAGGCCAGCGCCTTTCAGGATCACCAGCAAGCCCCCATCGCCCGGGCCGCTATCGGTATTCGCCTTAAAAGACCGGAAGAACAGCGCCTTACACCATAAACTTGCGTGTTGGCACAAACCTTGCCTTGTTATGGGGGTGTTAGCAAAAGAGGCCCCCATGAATCGCTCGAATATGTATAGAAATGAACCATCTATCGGCGCTATTGCCGTAGTTTTGTTCTGCTTTGGTATTTCGGTATTTATCGCTTTTCGGTTTTTTGCCGGTTAAGGCCGGTTTTCATTAACCATGCTGATTTATTGGTTTCGCAAAAGGCTGAAACTGACCAGCGCCGTTGCCATTAACGCCTCGTCACCCTCTACATAAATACGCGCCTGCCCGACCACCTGATTGCGCCCAATTTTCAAAATTTCTCCTTCCGAGATTAGTGCTTCGCCCACGGGCCTTTTCAGGAAATTGATCGAAACATTGCTCGTTACCGCTTCTATCTCGGGCCCCAAAGTCGCAAGAATGGCAAAATAAACGGCTGTATCGGCTCCGATAAATTGCGACGGCCCGGATATGGTCCCGCCAAGACGTTTGCCCATAGCACCAATATTCATTCTGGTTTTGGCCCAGCCCGATCCCGTTGCCAGAATTTCCAGCCCCGCATGATTCATGACCTCCCAAAATCCATTTTGTTTGAGATGCGCAAGCAAGGCCTCAGGGGTCATTTTTGCGTCCATTACAAGCCCTCCAATTATACCCTCGGTTATGCCACATCTCTCCCATGACCGGTCAATCGCTAAAGACAGTCGGCCCCTTTATTGGGGCGCGCTGGCGAACCGGATAACCGGTAACCACTTATCCTGAAAACGCTTTTATTGCCCTTTGCAAGCCCCCTTAACCGCGCTTATGTTAGCGGCCTATGGCAGAATCCGAATCACCTTTTGAAAAGTTCAAACGCGCCCTTGCCCACACCACCCGCGCCCTGTCGGCCAAAAAGGATGTGGAGGTCGTGTTTGGCTCAGATCGCCCGATGGTTGCCGAAGACAGGCTGCGCCTGCCTTTGCCTGCGCGCGGCCTGTCCAAAAATGAGGCTGCCATCGCCCGTGGCCAGGCCGATAGCGCCGCCCTTTGGCTGGCCCATCATGATGCCGACATCCACGCCGCCAAAGCCCCGCAAAATAGCGCCGGCTATGAGGTCTATCAGGCGCTGGAAAAAATGCGCCTTGAGGCCATTGGCGCCAATGCCATGGGCGGTATTGGCGATAATCTCGATGCGGCGCTGGAAAAAACCTGTCGCGACAAGGGATATGAACGCATGGAGGACCGTCAGGATATTCCACTGGCGGATATTATCGCGCTGCTGGCCCGCGAAAAAATGACCGGCCGCAAAGTGCCGCCCTCTGCCAGCGCACTGGTGGAACAATGGCGCGAAGAACTTGTCAGCAAAATGGGGGCCGATTTTGAAACCCTCGCCAATCAGGAAAATGTCTTTGATCAGACCCGCTTTGCAGACCTTACCCGCTCCCTCATCGACGCCCTCGACCTCGGAGACAGCGCACCAGAACAGAATGCTGATGACGACACAGATGACAGCGATGACGATCAGGACGACGGTCAGGACGACACCAAAGAAGATGAGGATGAACAGGGCGGCAATGATGAGGGCGATGATCCGACCCCTGATTTTGGCGAAAGCCTTGAAGGCATGGAAGAGCCGCAAGATGCCAATGAGGATCTCGCCGATAATCTCGATGATTTGCTGGCCGAAGAAATGGCCGGCGCCCGCGCCCTGCCCAATTATGATATCGGCGATATCGGCGCTTATAAGGTCTTCACCCGCCAATATGACGAGACCGCCACCCCGCAGGAATTATGCGATGAAGAAGAATTGACCCGCCTGCGCCGTCTGCTTGATCAACAGGTGGATAGCCTCAATACCATTGTCTCGCGCCTCGCCAATCGCCTGCAAAGACGGTTGATGGCACAACAAAACCGCGCCTGGGCGTTTGATCTCGATGAAGGTATTCTTGACGCCGCCCGTCTTGCCCGTGTGGTCGCCGACCCGACCCAGCCACTATCCTATAAGCAGGAAAAGGATCAGGAATTTCGCGATACTATCGTCACCTTGTTGATTGATAATTCCGGCTCCATGCGCGGGCGCCCCATTTCCATTGCTGCCACATGCGCCGATATCCTTGCCCGCACTTTGGAGCGCTGTTCGGTAAAGACGGAAATTCTCGGCTTTACCACCCGCGCGTGGAAAGGCGGCCAAAGCCGCGATCTCTGGGTCGAACAGGGACGGCCAGACAATCCCGGACGCTTGAATGATTTACGCCATATCATTTACAAACCCGCCGACATGCCATGGCGGCGCGGCTCGCTTAACCTTGGTCTGATGATGAAAGAGGGCCTGCTGAAAGAAAATATTGATGGCGAAGCGCTGATCTGGGCCCATGAGAGACTTTTGCGCCGCCCTGAATCGCGGCGCATTCTGATGGTGATTTCAGATGGCGCACCGGTGGATGATACGACCTCGTCCAATAATGGCGGCGCCTATCTCGAGCAGCATTTGCGCGATGTGATTGCCAATATCGAAAACCGCTCGCCCGTTGAATTGCTGGCCATAGGCATCGGCCATGATGTAACGCGGTTCTATCGCCGCGCTGTGACCATTGCCGACGCCGAACAATTGGGCGGCGCGATGATCGACAAGCTGGCAGAGCTGTTTGACGAAAAGCCAAATGCCAATGGGCAAACAACAATTAAAAAAGGTTTCTCCCGTGCCAGTTAAAATCTTTTTGTCCAGCCTGTTGGTTCTATTGGCTTTTTCTCCGGCTCTAAGCCCGGCTTTGGCCTCGGCCTGGCTCGGGCGTATGGCCGATGCGCCGGATATGCCGGAGCGCACCATGCAAGCGCCCGGCACATGGCGCGAAATTACAGTTTTTGCCAAACCACTGATTGATCGCGACAGCCTGATTGAAAGCGGCCAGCCTGCACCGCCAGATTCCGGCAAGCTCGTCTATCGCGGCGGTCTGGTTTTAACCTCCAAAGACAAAGATTTCGGCGGCTTTTCCGCCATGCGCTTTGTTCCAAGGCAGGACGACTCCGGCCTTGCCCTGCTGGCTGTTTCTGATCGCGCCCAATGGCTAAAAACCGATATCGCTTTTGACCGGCAAGGCGTGCCCACCGGATTGGGCAAGCCCCGCATGGCCGCGATTTTAAAGCATGATGGCAAAGAATTAAAAACCATGGAAGGGGACGCCGAAGCCTTGGAAGTGACCGCACAAGGCCTTGTCATCGGCTTTGAACGTTACCACCGCCTCGACCTTTATGCCCCCGATGAAAAGAATATCTATCGCTATCAGCGCCGCATCCTGCATAACCGGTTGGTCGACGGGCTGAACAATAACCAGTCCCTCGAATCCGTGGCCCAACTATCCGATGGTCGCCTTATCAGTTTTGCCGAAAACCCGCCCGGTAAAGATGGCGGCACGATCAATCCCGGCTGGATATCCCTGCCCGCAAATTGGCAATCGGGCGGCGATGACTGGGTGCCGGTAAAATTTCAAACGGCACCGGATTTTGCCATCACCGAAATGGCCCGTGACAAACAGACCGGCGATCTGTTTGTGCTCGAGCGCGCCTTTTCACCTTTGGCAGGCCCGCGGGCACGGCTATCGCGGGTCAAAGCGGCTGAGATAAGCCCCGGCATTGCTCTGCCTGCAGAGCTTTTGGGCACGCTGAATATTGCCTTTGGTATTGATAATATGGAAGCCATGGATTTGCGCCGCCTTGATGATGGCACGCTCCTCGTTTATCTTTTATCGGATGACAATTTCAGCATCAATCAGCGTACGGTTTTATTGGTGTTCGAGGTTTTGGAATAATCATCCCGACAAGCCCAGCCATGGGCGGATGGTGCGCCGTAATAATCCGTAAATGGTCAAAAAACCGATCGCCAAGGCCACTTTCAGAAACATTGCCTCCACCAGCCATGCCAGCCATGGCACGGGGCTGGCCCAATATAAAACCGGAAAATAAATGGCGCTTTGCACAGCAAAACCAATGACACTGGCGTAAAAAGGGGCCCGCCACCATTTGCCGCCACGGGTGATATCATAAATGCCGACGGCAAAAAACTGGCCAATAAACCAGGAGCCGAAATAGCCCCAGAAAAAGCGCTGGCTTGGCATGTCGCCATCGTCAAGCTGCGGCACGAGGTAAAACAATAATGCCCCCCATAGCAGTGCCGCCAACACCCATGAGAAAAACAGAGCCTGCCCAACCAGCGCCTCACCGCGTCGCCTTGTCAGCAGCACCAGAAGCGGGATGGTAAGAGCCATCACCGCCTCGCCGGTGCTGAGCCAGTTGGAAATTGCCAGATCCTGCCGAAAGCCGACAAAACCATCAAACACCGCCCAAGGCTTGTCGAGAAACAGGGTCGAAAAAAACAAAAATGGCAATAGCAGCAGGGCATAAGATCCGGCGACAAAAGCAAAATAGGCCGCACGCAGGCTTTCTTGTCGCAAGCGCTCTGCCGGGGTCAGCACATTTACCCGCCAGGCCTCTGGTGTTTCATCGTGAATCCTATGTGGTTTTTGCTGCGCCATATATCAAAATATCTAAATCTGCCCGCCAACCGGCGCAAGAGCACCATCAGCCAAGATCAGACTTTAAGCGATAAATGATAATGAAGCAGTAAAGCCCAGAGCGTTTTCGGTTTTGATTGGTATCAAAACGAAAATAGGCTCTAGGCCTCGGCTTTGGCCAATTCTTTCTTCACCCGCAAAGCGCTGGGGGACAGATTGGCATCTTTGGCCTTGGCCAGAAAAGCATCAAGACCACCGGCATGATCCACCGAGCGCAGGGCATAGGCAGAGACGCGAAACTTGAAGCTGCGGTTAAGTTTCTCGCTGAGCAATGTCACATTGCAGAGATTTGGCAAAAACCGTCTTTTTGTTCTGTTTTTCGCGTGGGAGACATTGTTTCCGGTAACCGGACGCTTGCCTGAAAGTTCGCAAACCCGTGCCATGATATAAGCCTTTTTGCCTGAAAGCCGCGCCCAAAACCGGGCCGGGCGGCCTGTGAATTCCTGGATAGATTAGAAGTAGCGGGTGTTAGACCAGTGCCCGCCCCCCGTCAAGCCCGCAAATATGCGGTTTTTGGCAATTTCCCTCCCTCTTGCCCTCGCTGTTTTGTGAGCGTAAACCCTTGTTTTGCCAGAATTTAATCACAGATTGGGCGATAAGGGCGCTATAGTGCTAAAAACGCCCCTCATGGCGGGGTTTTGCGCCAGCTTTCTAGAGGAATATCCGTTTTGAATAAACTGTCAATTCATTCGTCAAACGCCGCCCCAAAGGGCCGCAAACTGCTTCTGGCCGCCTCGGCCCTTGCCCTCGCATCCCTGAGCCTGACCGGAATGGCCGCAGCCTTTGTGAGCGATCTTGCCCCGGAATGGCTGACCCCGGAGCGACCAGAATGGCGTGATTATTTCGCCATTGATCCCGTAGCCGAGCGCCCGGAGAACCCACCACAAGTCGATCTCACCGATGGCGTTACCCTGAAGACCACCTTTTATGGCTCCGTTGCAGGCTTTAGCGCCGGCAAGCTTCATGTGGAAGCGGTGATGGCTCCCAAAGCCTATGAGATGAAATATCATCTGCGTCAGGCCGGGATTTCCCGATGGTTTTCCGAAGCACAAAATGATTCTCTGGCGCGCGGCCTGATTGAAAATGGCGAGATCAAATCGCTCTATTATCAGGTCGATGAATTTGAAAAAGATGACGATTATCGCAAGGTGGAACTATACCGCCATAGCCCCGATGAGCGTTATAAAATCTGGTCGGAACCGGAATATATTTTCAAACATCCGGTAACCCCCGAACAGGCCGAAGGCACGGTTGATCCTTTATCCGCTCTTGCCTTGCTCGGCTTTGCCGCCCTGCCCCCGGGGGTCGAGCCCTGTGATCGCATAGTTGAAATTTATGATGGCAATCGGCGGTTCAATTTTGAAATGGAGCCAGCCGGCTATTATGAATTTCGCAGCAAACGCAAAGGCCGTTATCAAGGCGGCGCATGGCGTTGCAAGGTCAGCCATGTCAAAATTGCCGGCTATCGCGAAAAGGATATGCAGAAAAAACAAAAAGCCGATAGCTATGTCTATCTCGGCGTTGTCCCGGCAGAAATCCGCACCATGAATCTCACCTATTTTCCGGTCTTGCTGGAAGGCAGAAGCGGTATCATCAAGGCCAAGCTGGAGCCACGCGACACCGTGTTCATTAAATCCGATGGCAGCCAGATAGCGTGGTAATAAACCCCCGTCGGTGCGATGTTGAAATGGGTGCACCGGAAGGGGCCTGACATGAATATTCTTAAAACCATATTGCCTTGGGCTATTGGCGGTTTTGCCATCGGCACTGCCGTGGCGGTGGCAGGAAAGATTTTTAATTTTGACGTTCCGCCCGGATTGCTCGGCGCGATCATCGGAATGCTGGTGGCGATCTTTATTATGCGCCAAAAGAGAACGAAAAATTCCGATAAATAGGCACGCGGCGCATCCCATCGCTATCCCCATTGCACGAATTCGATTTGCAAACAAAACGACTCGGCCCATGGTTAATGAAAGGTTACTGGGAACAAGCTGTGAACACGGTCATGTTAGTGATTCGTGCGTCAGATGTTCTTGGTTTCAACTCTTCCCTTGATCGCTGTTTTCCGGGCTCGGCTTTGTCAGGTGTCTTAACTTGCAAACTTGGGTGCTTTGTTTCCATCCTCTCACCGCACTGGCG
>JALSJA010000316.1 GCA_026989615.1 Parvularculaceae bacterium
ATCGGCGGCAAAAGAAAGGGGCGTGATGAAGAGGCACAAAAGGGCGAGAAAAAGGGCGCGAAACGGCATGGGGAATATGTCTCCTAAGGATCTGGCGTTTGAACGCTTGCAGTCTATCGGTTGGGCCCTTATGGGTCAAAGAAATAAGGAAGGATGATTTACGCCAGAAGGGTTTTGGCGATGCGGGTGACGCGTTTGGCGTTTCCGGCCCATGTCATATTCCGGTCTTGTAATTTTTTGCGGGCCCCGTGGCCGAGGGCTGTTCTTTTTTCTGCGTCATTTTTCAAGCGATCAAGGGTGGCGAAAAAGGCCTGATCCTGATCCGGGGTAAAGAGCAGGGCCTGTTTGTCGTGGTCGAGAATCTCGCTGATATTGGGCTGGTCCGGGGCGATGATGGCGCGGCCTTGGGCCATATAGTCAAATATTTTCAAAGGCGAAGCATATTCAGTGACCCGTGGTTGCAGGGCAATATCGAAGGCGGCAATATGGTCGGAGAGCTGTTCACGCTGGACCACGCCGGTAATGTGAAAGCGCGATGCGACAATCAGTTTTTCGGCAAGCTGGCGCAAGGCGGGAATGGCCGGTCCGTCACCTACCAATAAAAAATGGACACCTTGGCCTTGCGGTGTTGCCAGCCAATGGAGGACGCGATCAACCCCGTGCCAGTCGCGGACAAAGCCGGTAAAGCCGAGGACAAATTTATTCCCGAGCTGATAGCGCGCGCGTACAGATTTGCCCTGGCCTTTGTGTAGCTGGCTTTGCAATACGCCATTGGGGATGATGGTGATTTTATTATCCGCAATACCGGCTTTGCGAATACGATCGGCCAGAGGGGTGCTTACGGGCAGGATATGATTGGCGGCGCGCCATAGGGCTTGCTCCTGTTTATAGGCAAGGGATTTCAGCCATAATCCGCCATGGGCTTCGCGCTCTTCGGCAAGAGGCGCGTTCACTTCTAAAATCAGCGGCAGGTTTTGTGATTGCTTTAGCCATTTGCCGGCATTGTAAAAAAGATTGGCACGCTCATAGATGATGTCCGGGACAAATTTTTGCGCCGCCTTTTGCAGGCGTTGATAGGCGTGGAGGGAATAGGCATATTCGGCCGCTTCATAGGCGGGTTTTGGCAACATGCCTGCAAGGCCTTTTTTTTCGCCCGCACCGGCATCAAGCGGTTGCTGGCCCAAATCTTCCGGAGAAGAAATGGCGTCGGGGCCGCAAATTAAAACCTCGTGACCAAGGGCGGCCAGAGCTTCGGTCAGGGCGCGAATATGGACGAACTGCCCGTCAGAGGATTTGGTGCGATGGGAATATAAAATGCGCAAAATAAGGGTAAGGCTCCAAGAATTCAGTCCTGTCCGGTTATAGATGGGTCATGCATTTTGCGCAAAATAAAAAGCCGAGGCGCATGGCCCCGGCTTTTTGGTTTTGTTGATTTTGTGGTTTTATTTGAGGCTTGGGTCGAGCTTTTTACAAGTTGCGACCAGTTCTTTGACAGCGGCGACGGATTTATCAAATTTGCGCTGCTCGGTTTTGGTGAATTTGACTTCCATAATCCGCTCAGTGCCTTTGGCTCCCAGAACCACGGGCACGCCCACATAGGCATTTTTAACCCCATATTCGCCGCGCAAATAAGCGGCGCAAGGGACGACAAGTTTTTTATCTTTCAAATAGGCTTCGGCCATCTGGATGGCGGAGGCGGCCGGGGCGTAATAGGCGGAGCCGGTTTTCAACAGGCCGACAATTTCGCCGCCGCCAGAGGCGGTGCGTTTTACAATGGCGTCGATATTTTCCTTTGTGGTCCAGCCCATTTTGATGAGGTCCGGCAGAGGCACGCCGGCGACAGTGGAATAGCGGGTGAGCGGCACCATGGTATCGCCATGGCCGCCAAGGACAAAGGCGGTGACGCTTTCTACGGAGACATTGAACTCTTCGGCAAGAAACAAGCGAAAGCGGGAAGAGTCGAGAATGCCGGCCATGCCAGCGACCATATTATGGGGCAGGCCGGAAAATTTTTGCAAAGCCCAGACCATGGCATCGAGCGGGTTGGTGATGCAGATGACAAAGGCTTTGGGGGCGTATTTTTTAATGCCTTCGCCGACTGCCTTCATGACTTTCAAATTAATCTCGATCAGATCATCGCGGCTCATGCCGGGTTTGCGCGGGATACCGGCGGTGACGATGCAAACATCGGCGCCTTTAATGTCGCGATATTTCTGGGTGCCTTTCAGGGCGCAATCATAGCCATCCACCGGGGAGCTTTGGGCAAGGTCGAGGGCTTTGCCTTCGGGAATGCCTTCCATAATGTCGAACAGAACAATGTCACCCAGTTCTTTTTGCGCAGCGATATGGGCGAGGGTGCCGCCAATCATGCCGGCGCCAATCAGGGCGATTTTTTTACGAGCCATGGAAATTCTCCTTGAATAGATAATGATAAAAACGGGTTCGGCCTATGGGCGATTGGTCCCGCGCCATAGGGGAAAACAGATGGGCCTGTCCTAACCCTTGCGGGGCTGCGAT
The DNA here is from genome assembly GCA_026989615.1 of Parvularculaceae bacterium. GTDB lineage: Bacteria > Pseudomonadota > Alphaproteobacteria > Caulobacterales > Parvularculaceae > S012-90. The sequence goes on from JALSJA010000316.1 coordinate 2,518, forward strand.
GCAATGCTTGCAAGCGGGTAAAGTTTTGGCAAAGAGGGAGTGGATTGTTGCGGTGGTTTTTGGTCCGCGTTTTGCGGTTAATTCATCTCTTCAAACACCCCTACTTGCGGATCCATATCATAGCGGGCAAACCCGCGGACCATGCCGGGAGTGGAAAAGGGATAGGCAAAATTGCCCTGTGAATCGACCGCGATAATGCCGCCGCGGCCATTTTTCTTACCGCCGGCCTTGGCCATCTGGTCAATGACCGCTTTGGTGGCGGCGCTTACATCCATATCGCCATATTCCATACGCGCGGCTATGGACGCGGTGGCGTTAAAGCGGATGAAATATTCCCCATGGCCGGTGGCGGAGGCGGCGACCACGCCATTTTTGGCAAATGTGCCCGCGCCAATGACCGGGCTGTCACCGACGCGGCCGGGAATTTTGGCATCATAGCCGCCGGTGGAAGTGCCTGCGGCGAGATTGCCGCAGCGATCAAGAACCGCAGCGCCCACCGTGCCATGCTCATTGGGTTCATTATGGGGGTTATTGATGAAATAGTCGGCCTTTACGGTTTGCGCGCCAATATTGGTGACGGCCTGTTCGCCGCGATCGCCGACCATCATCACATGGCGGGTTTTATCCATGACAAGGCGGGCGGCGCGGATCGGGTTTTTGACAAAGCGCATGGAAGCCACCGCACCGGTGTTTTGGGTTTTGCCATCCATGATCGCGGCATCGGTTTCCACAAAGCCTGCGGCATTATTGACGGCGGCCTTGCCGGCATTGAACAGGCCGGAATCTTCCATGGCCATGACCGAGGCTTCGACCACATCCAGAGCGCTGTCGCCCTGTTTGAGATTTTTCTTCATGTCGGCAAGAAGGTTACGCATGAAGTCGAGACGCTCTGCGGGCACTTTGCCGGCCCGTGCCGTACCGCCATGGAGGATGATGGCAAATTCTTTTTGGGCTTTGCATTTTTTATCGGCGGGCTTTGTTTCGGCAGATGAAGAGCTAAAGGCAAAAAGGGTGAGGCTGGCGAGGATGAGGGCACTGAATTGGGGCAATTTCATTACTGGTTTTTTCCTTTATTGGGGTGGATCATTTTTTTGACGCCGGGGCCGGATGGGCTTTTGGGGCTTTGGTGGATGACAATGGGGTTGAGGCGTGGCACCGGGGTGCAACGCAATTCCGTAAGGCGGCCTTTGAGAAAGGCGCGGCGCAAATGGCCGCGAAAATAGGCGGCAGCGAGTTTTTTCTCATGGCGCGAGGCGCCGGATATCCAGCGCAGCACATTATTATAGGGAATGAGGCCACTGACCGCGCCACCAATGGCGCCTTTGGCATCCAGGGTGACTTTGCCGCGGGCCCGTTTTTCCAGATCGGAAATATCGGGTCCGAGAACCCGTGTGAGGTCGTGAATTTCATTGCGAATGGCGCCGCAATCATCTTCGGCGTAAGCGCCATAGACAAGTTCAATTTCCAGCAGGGCTTCGGGGATGGTTTGTTTTTTGAGATTCAAATCATAGAGGGGGGCTTGCAAAGCGTCGCCGACCCCGGTGGCATCGGCGCCTTTTAGCTCTACTTCCGGGACTTTCTCGCGCATGGAAGTGCAGGCGGTTATGGCCAGCAATGCGCCAGCCACCAGTCCCACATGCAAAAAGGGCATGATCTTCATCATGCCCTTTAGCTTAGTCAGATAGGAGATTTTGTAAATCCCGCTAATCTTTCAAATTGTCGAAATAATCTTTGGTTAATTTGAACACTAGCGGCGACAAGAGCAGCAAGGCGATGAGATTTGGTGCTGCCATCAGGCCGGTTAATGTATCGGCGGCGAGCCAGAACAGATTTACGATATTGGAAATCTCGCCCTCCAATGCGATGGCAAATGCGCTGAAGAAAACCACGACAATCCAACTGATGCGGAAGGGCAGAATGATTTTTTCGCCAAACAGAAATTCCGCGCTGCGCTCGCCATAATAGGACCAGCCAAGAATGGTGGTGAAGGCAAAAACCGCAAGGCCGATGGTAACAATATGTTTGCCAATACCGGTAAGGACACTGTCAAAAGCGGCAATGGTAAGGGGCGCGCTGGTTTCGCAACCGGCCACCTGAACGCCGGCCAACAGGTCCTGCACATTTGCCGGTGTTGGCAGACATTCCGCCGAGACAACCCCGGAGGTTAAAATAACCAAAGCCGTGATCGTGCAAACAATCAGCGTATCAACAATAGTGCCGAGCATGGCGATGATGCCCTGATTGACGGGGTCTTTGTTTTTGGCGGCGGCATGGGCAATGGGGGCGGAGCCTTGGCCGGCTTCATTGGAGAAAATACCCCGCGCCACCCCTTTTTGCATGGCGAGCATGATGAGCCCGATGGAAATACCGACGCCAGCGCTATGCAGGCCAAAGGCGCTTTTGAATATAAGGGAAAAGGCTCCGGGGACATTTTCAATATTCATGGCAATAACAATGAGGCCGGCGCCCACATAAAAGAACGCCATGGTTGGCACAAGGCCGGTGGCGACATTGGCAATTCGTTTAATGCCGCCAAGAATAACGGCGGCAGCGGCGGCGGCCAAAACGAAAGCGGTGGCCAGCGGTGGCACCCCATAGGTGGAATTCATGGCGTCAGAGACGGTATTGGCCTGAATGGAAGCGCCTGTGCCCCATGAGGCGAGTACGGCAAAACTGGCAAACAGGACGGCAAGCCAGCCCCAGCCTTTGCCAAGGCCGTTTTTGATATAATACATGGGGCCGCCAACATGCTGGCCAAGCTTGTCAATCTCGCGAAATTTTACCGCAAGGACCCCTTCGGAATATTTGGTGGCGGTGCCGACAATGGCGGTCATCCACATCCAGAACACCGCCCCCGGCCCGCCAATGGCAATTGCCGCGGCGACCCCGGCAATATTGCCGGTGCCAATGGTGGAGGACAGGGCGGTCATCAAGGCGCCAAAGGGCGAGACATCGCCATCGGTTTCAGGATTGCGCTTGCGAAATAATTGCCCGAATGCGTAAGGGATTTTCATGACCGTCATCAGACGCAGGCCAAGGGTGAGATAAAGCCCGGTAAGCAATAGCAGGCCAAGCATGGGCGGGCCCCAGACAAAATTATTCACTTGGCCAAGCAGCGCTTCAAAATCCATGGAAAATACCCTTTTCGTTACCCTTAGAGCCTTTTCGGTTTTGATAGTAATCAAAACCGGGCTCTAAATCCTTGTTTTGACGCGTTTCCGAAACGGATAACCGGTATCCACTTATCCTGGAAACGCTCTAGATCCTCGAAGTGGGCGAGCCTAAACGAGGCAAGTCTTGCTGTCCAGCAAGCCTTGATTTTCGGGAGGGCTATGGCGGGAAAAAATTTCCTTCCCTGATAGGGCCATGGTATAGGCGGCGGGAATATTGTTGCCAAAGGAGGCCTTGTTCCATGTCTGCCCGCTCTGAATTTTCTGTTCCCGGCCTTCCTATTGCGCCTTTTGCGGCGGATTTTGCCCCCGATGACAGGACCATGGTTGAGGCGATGTTGGCGCGCAATAGTTTTACACCCGAATTACGGGGGAAAATTCGCCAAAGAGCTGAAAAATTTGTCGAGACCATTCGCAATACGCCGGCCAATGGGGGGCTGGAAGAGTTTATGCAGGAATATTCCCTGTCCACCAAAGAGGGCTTGGCGCTGATGGTGTTGGCGGAAGCCTTGTTGCGGGTGCCGGATGCGCAGACCCAGAACCGTTTGATTGAAGAAAAGCTCTCTCAAGGGGAGTGGAAGGATGACGGGGATGGCGATGAGAGCTGGCTTTTGATGATGGCGAGCTTTGGGATTCGCACCTCGAGCTGGGTGTTGAAGCCGGGGGAGACGCCGGCGGCGGTGGTCAAGGCCATGGTCAAAAGATTGGGGGTGCCGGTCATTCGCACCGGGGTGCGTCAGGCCATGCAATATTTGGGGCATCATTTTGTCCTTGGGCAGACGATTGAAGCAGGGCTGAAGCGGGCGGTAAAGCAGGAGGCCAAGGGCTATCGCTATTCCTATGACATGCTGGGCGAAGGGGCGCGCACCAGCGAGGATGCGGCGCGCTATTACAAAGCCTATGAACAGGCGATAGAGTTTATTGGCAAGGCGGCGCAAAAGCGCGACAGTCAATTACCGGATCGTCCGGGGATTTCTGTGAAGCTGTCGGCGATTCATCCGCGTTATGATATGCGCCATTATGATCGGGTGATGGGAGAGTTGGTGCCGGACCTGCTGGCGCTGGCGCAAAAAGCCAAAGCCTATAATCTCAATTTTACAGTGGATGCGGAAGAAGCGGACCGGCTGGAATTATCGCTGGATGTGTTCGGGGTGGTGGCGGCAGATGCGTCGCTGGCGGGCTGGGATGGTTTTGGGCTTGCCATTCAGGCTTATCAGAAACGCGCCCCGCAAGTGATTGACTGGGTTTTGGCGCTGGCGGAAAATCTTGATCGCAAATTTATGGTGCGGCTGGTGAAAGGGGCGTATTGGGATAGTGAATTAAAGCGGGCGCAGGAGCGCGGGCTTGACGGCTTTCCGGTCTTTACCAAAAAGGCAGTGACGGATTTATGTTATATTGATTGCGCGCGGGCTTTACTGGAAGCGCGCCCGCGGCTGTTTCCGCAATTTGCGACCCATAATGCTTTGACCCTTGCGACCATATTGGTTTTGGCTGATATGGGAGATGAAAAAGCCGGATTTGAATTTCAGCGCCTGCATGGCATGGGCGAGGCCCTTTATGAGGCCGAGCTTGGCGGGGCCGGGATTGCGGCACGGATTTATGCGCCGGTTGGGGGATATAAGGATTTGCTGGCCTATCTGGTGCGGCGACTTTTGGAAAATTCCGCCAATTCTTCTTTTGTGGCGCAAGTGGCGGATGAAGATGTCGCCATGGATGATTTGTTGCAAATGCCGCAGCAGGAATTGCGCGCTTTGCTGAAGCGCGGGGAAGAGCCGGTGCATCGTCATGTGCGCCTGCCGCGGGAAATGTTTGACGAGCGATATAATTCGCGGGGGCGTGAAGCGGGCTTGCGGGTGGAAATGGCGCGGATTGAACAGGCTATTGAACAGGATTTTACCGGGATTGAAATTGGCTCGTTGAT
>JALSJA010000317.1 GCA_026989615.1 Parvularculaceae bacterium
GTGTCAGCTCGTGCACTACCGCGAATTGTGGGAGATGATGGCGCGGATCAAACGCCTCTACCGCTTTGGCAAAGCCTGCCACAATGGCCGGATCCAATTTTTGCAACAGATCATCCAGTCGGGACAACCATTCAGGAACCTCGCCAATTTTCTCGCCCTGAAAGTGTTGTCTGGCCGCATGGGACAATAGACGGTCACAATCCCGGGAAAATTTGCTAATTGGTTTTCTTGCCACCCTATTTCCTCTATACTATGTCCATGGACATCATAACACATCATGCTGCCCGTACCCAAATCCGCACGCGCCTAGCCTCTCTGGAGCGTTTGGAGATAGTGCGACACGTTCAGGTTGAACCGGAACGACTGAGCAAATCATTGTTTGAGATAGTCGCCAGAACGGAAAATTGGGCGATTGAGCGCATCTCCATGGGGCGCTTGCGCAAGGTCATCCGCCAATTTGATGATCCCCTAGCCCTCAAACGGTTTTTGCAAAAAATGCGCGAAGATGTGGCATCCGGCCGCCGGGGAACCCTCACCCTCATGGCCGCCGGTGCTGATGGATTTAACTATCTTACTGAACCCTCCGCCGCCACAAGAGCAAGACCAACGCACCAAAAAAGCGACAGAATTTTATTCTACCTCCCCGGCGGCGGATTCATATTGCCCACCTCCCCCCATCAACGCCGCCGCATTGCCGCTTTGGCCAAGGACTGCCGGGCAACAGCCATTATCGCAGAGCCTAGACTGGCCCCCGAGCATGGCTTTCCAATCCCTGTCCATGATCTATTATCGCATTATCGCCAAATTCTCGGGAAATATGCCTCACAAACGCAGGGGATTTTTGTCGGGGCGGACACTGCCGGGGCCAGCGTCATGATGGGCATGATGCAACTGGCCCGACAGGAAAACCTACCCCTGCCACAGGGCATTATCCTATTTTCCCCCTGGGGAGATTTGGCCCTATCCGGCTGGTCCTATCTGACCAAAAGCGCTACAATGCACAGCCCCTTCCGCATGGAAATGGCCGCCTTTTGCGCCAAGCTCTATCTTGGGGATCATCCAACCCATGATCCGCTGGCCTCCTTCATCCACGCCCCGCTTGAGGGTTTCCCGCCAATATCCATTCACACCAGCCGCAATGACGTCCATTTTGACGATGCTGTAAAACTGGCGGAAAATGCCCGCAATACGAATATTCCGGTAGAATTACACTATTGGGACAGCGCCCGCCATCACCTGGAGCGTTTGGGGCACCATGCGGCAGAAAAAACCGTCGAACTGACCAAGGCATTTATGGACAATTATAGTCTTGTGGACACCTGACCCCCTTGCCAAAGCCCGGCCATTGACCTAAAAACCGCCGCTTGAGCGGTGGTCTGTTGTCTCTTGCTTTTTGGCAGGTGTTCGGGGTGGTCCTGACAGGTAACGGAGCCGAAGGCTGATTTTCTTTTATCGAAGCGCCATAAGCTTTGATTTCTCCGGAAAAGCCAGTCTCCACCGCCTTTATGGAGACGCTAAATGGCACTCTACGAACATATTTTCGTAGCCCGTCAGGATATTTCCCCTGCTCAGGTGGAATCTCTCACAGACGAGTTGCAAAACATCGTCCGCGGCCTTGAAGGTCGGGTGACAAAAGTCGAATATTGGGGGCTTCGCACCCTGCAATATAAAATCAAGAAAAACCGCAAAGGGCATTACACCCTGTTCAATATTGACGCGCCTGCCGCTGCCATTATTGAACTGGAACGCCAGCTTCGCCTCAATGAAGATATTTTGCGCTATATGACCATTCGCGTGGAAGAGCACTCCAAAGACCCATCCCCCTTGATGGGCCGCCGCGACCGTGATGAGCGCAGTGACCGGGGTGATCGTGGTGACCGCCGCGATCGCGAACAACGGAGCTAAGGAGAGAAAATCATGGCCAAACCATTTTTCCGTCGTCGCAAGACCTGTCCTTTTTCCGGCGATAATTCCCCGAAAATCGACTATAAGGACCCAAAATTGCTGCAACGTTATATTTCCGAGCGCGGCAAGATTGTACCGGCACGGATTTCTGCCGTGTCTTCCAAAAAACAGCGGGAACTGGCCCGGGCAATTAAACGCGCCCGCTTTCTGGCCCTTCTCCCTTATGTAGCGGAGTAGCATCATGCAGGTTATTTTACTTGAACGGGTAGAGCGCCTCGGCCAGATCGGCGATGTCGTTACTGTCAAAAACGGGTTCGCCCGTAATTTTCTGCTACCGCGCAAGAAAGCCTTGCGGGCAACGGCTGAAAACAAAAAAATATTTGAAGCGCAGCGTGCTCAAATCGAAGCCAAAAGTCTTGAATTGAAAAAAGAAGCCGAACAAGTCGCGCAAAAGCTCGAAGGCAATGCCTATGTGCTGATCCGCTCCGCCTCCGATATGGGCCAGCTTTATGGCTCGGTTTCTTCACGCGATATTGCAGCGGCTATGGAAGAAGGCGGTTTCACCATACACCGCAATCAGGTGGTTCTCGACAAGCCGTTAAAAACGCTTGGCATTACCGACCTTAAAATCGTGCTTCACCCGGAAGTATCGGTAAAAATATCGGTCAATATTGCCCGCTCCCAGGACGAAGCCGAGGCCCAAGCCCGTGGTGAAAATGTTCTCGCCCGTGATGAAGAGGCCCCCAAGCTGGAAGGCACTTTTTCCGAAGACGGCTATGAGGATGATGCACCAAAACAAGATGGTGCCGAAGAGCAAGAAACAAAAGAAGACGCTGAATAAAACAGCACCAGTTAAATTTCCAATCGATAAAACGGCCAGAATTGTTCATACAGCTCTGGCCGTTTTTGTGCTGGCGTTTTCAAAATGGATAATAGTGATTAAAGGCGGTCATACCGCCCTCACCGCCAAACAAAATATCGGCCAAAGAACCAACAGGCCCGACCGGCGTCGGCACCCATGCGCCGCCCCGCCGGAGGCGTTCGCGAAGTGAACTGCCGCGAGGCAAAAAATGTGGAAAAGTTAAATCACGGCACTATCAAGCGCTTAAGCCTTTCTTTTATTATTTTTGAAAATGAACACCAAGAGACGCTTCCCGCCTGCCTGTTTTTTTGTTATCCAATCTGCCTTATGGCAGATGGTAATATCAAAGACCCCGCAACAGAAAAAAAAGACCCCTTCAATATCGACGCCGAGCAGGCCATATTGGGGGCTATTCTGTTTGACAATGAGGTTTATTACCGGGTTCAGAGCTTTTTGAAGCCAGAACATTTTTATGATCCGGTCCATCAGCATATTTATTCGGCCTGTGAAAAACTGGTCGGCTCGGGTCGAACCGCCTCGCCGGTAACATTGTCCACCTATTTGGCGGATATTCCGGCCCTGAAAGATATTGGCGGCGATCAATATCTCACCAATCTGGCCATGAATGTGCCCAGCACCGCAGGCGCTAGCGACTATGCGCGGGTGGTGTTTGATCTGTCGGTGCAACGCGGCCTGGTGCGCCTTGGCTCCGATATTGTAATGCGGGCCCGCTCTTCGAGCCTCGATGATGACCCGCAACAACAGGTGGAAGACGCCGAAGCGGAACTTTATCAACTGGCCGAGACCGGCAAATATGGCGGCGGCTTTCAATCTTTTGAGACCGCCCTTGCCGGAGCGATTGAAACCGCCAATGCGGCCTTCCAGCGCGGCGGCGGCCTGGCCGGTGTCGCCACGGGGCTTACCGATCTCGACCGCAAACTTGGCGGCATGCACCCTTCCGATTTGATCATATTGGCCGGGCGCCCCTCCATGGGCAAAACCGCCCTCGCCACCAATATCGCCGTCAATGCCGCCCGCGCCTATACCCCCGTGCGGCAAGCCGATGGAACCATCAAGGCCGAAGATGGCGCGGTGGTTGGCCTGTTTTCCCTGGAGATGTCGGCCGAGCAATTGGCCGGGCGGATTTTGGCCGAGTTTTCCGGTATTCCCTCAGACCGCATTCGTCGGGGGGATATCAACCAGTCTGATTTTGAACGCATTTACGAAGCGGCGCAAACCCTGAACGATTTGCCGCTTTATATTGACGATACGGGCGGGCTTTCCATTGCCCAGCTGGCGGCGCGGGCCAGACGGCTCAAACGTCAACATGGTCTTGGCCTTTTGGTGGTTGACTATTTGCAGCTTTTGTCCGGCTCCAAACGGTCCGGCGATAACCGGGTCCAAGAAGTCACCGAGATTACGGTGGGCTTGAAGGCGCTGGCCAAGGAACTGGATGTCCCGATTATCGCCTTGTCGCAATTATCGCGGCAAGTTGAACAGCGCGAGGACAAGCGCCCGCAATTGGCCGATTTGCGTGAATCCGGATCGATTGAGCAAGACGCCGATGTGGTCATGTTTGTCTATCGCGAGGAATATTATTTACGCCGCGAAGAGCCCAAGGAAACCGATATTGAAAAACACAGCCAATGGATTGCCCGTTGCGAAGAAGCCCATGGCATTGCCGAAGTGGTCATTGGCAAACAACGCCACGGCCCCATCGGCATTGTCAAAATGGCCTTTGACGAAACCATCACCAAATTCTCCAATCTGGCCAATCCCGACCGTTATGGCGGATCGGATTTTTAGCCCCCCCGGCGCCTTTTTTTTCCTTCAAATAGGGTTAGGCTTTGGCCATGAGCCTTGAGAAAAAATTGAAACAGAATAATCGCCCGCGCCTGATGGTTGATCTTCCGGCCTTGCAACAGAATTTCGTCACCCTGCAAAAACGGGCCAAGGCCCGCAATGCCAAAGCCCAAATTGCCTGCACAGTAAAAGCCAATGCCTATGGATTGGGGCTGCCCCGTATCGCCCCTGCCCTGCGCGATGCCGGCGCCGAGACCTTTTTTGTTGCCTATAGTTTTGAAGCGCGACATTTGCGCAAAATTTTAGGCGATGGCCCTGAAATTTATGTCTTTAACGGCCCGACCCCGGGACAGGAAAATCTGTTTCGTGACGAAAGACTGATCCCGGTCCTGAATACGCCGGCGCAAATTCGCCAATGGGCCGATGCCGGTTCCGGTTTTGCGCCATGTGCTTTACATATCGACACCGCCATGAACCGGCTGGGACTTGGTATCGGCGAATTAAACGCGCTGGTCAAAGACAGGGACTTGCTGGCCCGTCTTGATGCAAAACTCATCCTCTCCCATCTCGCCTGTGGCAGCGAGCCAAAGGCCGGACTCAATCATCAACAATGCGCTTTGTTTGAACAGGCCCTGCTGCTTTTGCGCGACCAGTTTCCCGACAGCCATATCAGCCTGTCCGCTTCGGCAGGTTTGTTTCTGGATTTGAATTTCAGCGACAATTTTGTCGAAGATCTCATGCGCCCCGGCATTGCCCTTTACGGTGGCGGACCGCAAGACAGGCCGGAAAAGGATCTGGCGGTTGTCGCCCATTTGCAGGCGCCGGTTTTGCAGATACGGGATATTGCAGCGGGGCAAAGCGTTGGCTATGGGGCGGATTATGTCGCAAAAGCAGCGCGCAAAATCGCCACCCTTGCCCTTGGCTACGGGGATGGTTTTGCCCGCAGCCATGAGCCACGGGGCATGGTCTATCTCGGCGGCCAGCTTTGCCCGATCATTGGGCGGGTCTCCATGGATTTGATTACCGTTGACATCAGCGATTTACCCGCGCCGCCAGTGATCGGTGATTTTGCCGAAATTTTCGGCACCCATATCGCCATTGAAGACGCCGCAAAACGGGCCGGCACCATCTCCTATGAATTATTGGTGACATTGGGCGAACGGGTTGTGCGGGTTTACGGGTAAAGCCTCGCCTTCACTCACCCTTCCCGGTCTCGACAATCTTGCGCGCTTGTTTGGCAAAATCCTCAGCGCCCTTGCCCTCACCTTTCAGCAGGTTTGAAAGGTCATAAGGCACAACCACACCCGCTTTGGCCCCCGGACGCGCTTCGATGGCTGCAATCCAGCGCGACAGGTTCTTATAGGAGGCCGGATCAACCCCGGACCAGCGACCGGTGCGGGCCCAACACCAATTGGCCATATCGGCGATGGAATAATCCCCAACCAGATATTCATGATCCGCCAGATGACCATCCAGCACAGAAAACAACCTCTTAACTTCCCCCTGATAGCGATCTATTGCGGCCTTAATTTTTTCCGGAAAATAACGATAGAAAACATTGGCCTGTCCCATCATCGGCCCCAGCCCGCCCATTTGAAACATCAACCATTGCATTACTTTGGAGCGGGATCTCCTATCCGTCGGCAAAAACTTTCCGGTTTTTTCGGCCAGATAAATCAGAATTGCCCCGGACTCAAAAACGGTCAAATCCTCTTCGCGATCAATAATCACCGGAATGCGGCCATTGGGATTCATGGCCAGAAACTCCGGTGTTTTCTGGTCATTGGCCATGAGGTCAATAGGGTGAACCTCATAGGCAAGGCCCATTTCTTCCAAAGCCACAGAAGCCTTCCAGCCATTGGGCGTTGGCGCGGTGTAAAGATCAATCATAGTCTGCCTTTGGGGTTTGAAGCGCGACAATATTGACAAAGGTTAGGCGTTATTCAACGCCGTGGGAAGTTCACAAAACAGTCAGGAGCCAAAAGGCTACACCAGTTCGACACTGGAAACCCCGTCAATAACCTTCAAAGCGCTGCGCATGGCCGGGTTGGCGGCAATTTTTTTCGGCAGAAAAATTTCAACCTCGCACCCTGTTTCCGGCAAAAACATAACAAGGCTGGCCCGCCCCATAGCCTTGCTATGGATTTGAGCAATTTCATTATTGTAAAGCCTTCTTTTCACCGCCTCGATCGCTTCCGGCGTCGTCACCTCTATGCGTAGCCCCGTGCCCTTGGGGGCGGCAATGGCATCCAGCGGCCGCACACTCTCCCCGGTAAAGCGCAACACACCATCGCGGCGCTCGCCGGAAACCGTCATCCAGACCAAACTGCCCGGCACCAGATAGTCACCGGCAACAGATAGCAATTCGGAAAAAACCGTAATTTCCAATTCACCGCTGGGATCAGAAATTTCCACCCAGGCAAAAGGCTTACCGGCCTTGGAGCGGCGTTGATTTACATTGCGAATAACCCCGGCCAGATAAAGCGCCACCCGCCCCTCTGCCGGAACCTTGTCTTCCACATCACTGACGAGGCAATGCTTGTTGCGGTCAAGGCGGGCAATATAATCATCCAGCGGGTGGCCGGAAAAATAAAAGCCGATAGCGCCACGCTCTTCGTCAAGACGCTTTAAGGGGACCCATTGTTCCGCCAGCTTCAAGGGCGGCCGGTGCAAGGCCGCCGGCTCATCGGCAAATAATCCTTTTTGCGCTGAATTGCGTTCCTCTCCGGCCTGCACCGAATAGCGCACCAGAAATTCCACATTGGCCATAATCTGCGCGCGATTATCAAGCAGCTTGTCAAACGCCCCGGCCCGGGCAAGGTTTTCAAAACCGCGCTTGCCGATTTGCCGCCCGTCAACCCGCTCGGCAAAATCGAAAATATCCTTGAATGGCCCACCTTCCCGGCGCACCGCTTCAATATGCCCCATGGCCTGTGCGCCAACATTTTTAATCGCCGCCAGCGCATACAGTATTTTGCCATCACGCACGGTAAAATCAGCACCGGACGCATTTACAT
>JALSJA010000318.1 GCA_026989615.1 Parvularculaceae bacterium
TTGGTGCCAAAGCTGATCCTCGTTGTGGTACAATCGCATTCATCCGCCATATCCCGTTAATATTGCCTGCGTAATACGCAGCCATCCATCCGCCAAAACAAAAAATCCAACCTTGAACGGCAGCGATACCACCGTTGGCGGCACCATCATCATCCCCACCGCCATCAATATCGACGCCACCACAAGATCAATAATCATGAAGGGAAGAAAAATCGCAAAACCGATTTGAAATGCATGTTTGATTTCCGACAGCATAAACGCCGTCACCAAAAGCGAAAAACTTGGCTCGCCTTGCTCGTTTTGCCGCCCCGGCAAAGTTTCTTCCAATGTGGCAATACTTTCCGGATCAACCCGCCCGCTCATAAATGTCCGAAACGGTGTCAACGTGCGCTCGATCGCCTGGTCTTCGGTTATCTGGCCATCCAGATAGGGGCTGACCCCGGTTTTCCACGCATCCTGAAACACCGGCTCCATGACGAAAAATGTCAAAAACACTGCGAGCCCCATAATCATCATATTGGGCGGTGCCTGCTGTATCCCGACCGCTTGGCGCATGAAAGAAAACACAATCGCCATGAATGGCAAGCAGGTCACCATCATCGCTATGCCCGGTGCCAGACTCAAGATTGTCACCAGTGCAAAAAGCTGAATGACCCGGGCACTCAAAGTGCCCTCTTCCTGCAGTTCGCCCAATAATTCAGACGGTAAATCCATGGGCAGATCCGGCGATGGCGCAATGTCTTGCCCATTGGCAACACCAAACAAACCGCTGACCCCGATCATCAAAACCATCAGGATTATGTTACGCAAAACCATCATGGATTAGCTTTCCATAGCGATGTCAATGATTTCCGTTATTTTAACGCCAATCTCGCCGCTGGCAGGCTCGAATAATTCCCCTCGGGCAATCAGTCGATTTTCAACCCGTAGCTCAACCGGATCATCAATTTTAGCTGAAAGCGGAATAACAGAATCCGGACGCATGCCGAGAATATCCGCCACCGTAATCTGCGTACTGCCAATCAACACATTCACCGTTACCGGCACTGAAAATATCGATCGCTTGAAAAGATTCTCTTTGCTACCCTCGCGGCGATCAAATGTTGGCGCTTCACTCTTGGCTTCGTCCATGGCCTCTGTGGTGTCGTTCACTTGCTGCTACTCCTGCTCAAAACTTTGTTCCAAAACCTTGGCGATAGCGTCCCGGCATTGGGATAAAACCTGCTCGCCATCAAAATCAATGCCGCCTGCTTCCCATGAAACAGAAGCCTCTGTCTGCGACAGCCCCGCATCCTCCACAAAGCTGAGGCGCTCCAGTAAATCTTCCCGCCCCTCCAGCTTTTGCTTGATGGATGCAATTTGTTCCGGCGCCCCGCGCACCGTAATGCCACTGGTCATTTGCAAATGGCTGCTATGGTCGAGAATGGATAAAATCTCGCGCGATACGGTTTCCGGCAAAAGCCTTGCAAACACCACTTCGATAAGTTGCTGCAAATGCTGCAAATAAGTCCGCTCGGCCTCGGCCAGCGCCTGTCTTTTGATGCTATCAACCGCCAGAACAATCTGATCAGCCTGTAGCCCCGGCACTTCTGCCACAGGCGCAGAAGGGTGGTCGACCACTTGCCTATGTCCCGGCAATTGCGCCGGATGCTTTTTGCAAACAAGGTCAAAATATTTGTCATTTTGCGGCGCTGGGTGAAACCGGGCCAGCTTTTCCAATAATAAAGAAGCGGTCATGAGGCCATTTTCCTGTCTTCATTGAGCCATTCTTCCAGCACGGCACTTGCCTCATCCTGGCGACCATTGGTGAAGTCCCGCAATACCGCCGCCGGATCAAGCTCGCCCCCGGCGCCGGGCATGGCCCCTGTTTGCGCCGCGGCTGCCATATTGTCTGCCCCGGCCTGTCCGGCATCACCGGCGCTATCATCGGCCAAAGCCGGCATGGCGGTTGCCGAAGGCCGCAACATTGGCCGCAAAACAAAGATTGCAAGAACAATAATCACCAGCCCCAGCAATACGGCCTGAATACCGCTCCATAAATAACGCTCCAGCAAGCGCTCCATCAGCGGCGTTTCCGTCAGCAATTCCTCGTCAACCGCTATTTCCGCGAAAGGGAGAAACTCGATCGATAAAATATCCCCGCGCTCCACATTCAACCCCACAGCGCTGGTAACAAGCGCCTGCATGGCTGCAATTTCCGCCTCGGTCAGCGCCGCCCCGTCCGTGCCATCAGCAAGCGAACGGGAGTTTATCAACACCGCCACGGAAAGCTTCTTGATGCTGCCTGCGCCTTTTTGCGTTTCCCGGCGCAATTGCGAAATTTCATATTGTGATGTTTCCGAAGAGACACTGCGCGATCCCGAAGATGAATTTTGCCCTTGTGCATCACCGGCCGGAAGATTACTGGCAACGGAAACAGCCCCTTGTGATCCGGAATTGCTTTCGCTTTCTTCGGAAACCCGCCGCGACCGCAGGACCCGCGAATCAGGGTCGTAGCTGACCTCGGAAGTTGTCACCTGCTCAAAGTCAATTTCTGCCGCAACCGAGACCCGGGCATTGCCCGGTCCAACCCGCGCTTCGAGAATTTGCAGAAGCTTGGCTTCCAATTGCGCCGCAAGATTGGCTGTCTTGACCGACGGATCCGCCACATTATCCGAAGCCCCCGGCCCGGCAACAATACCCGCAGCCGAATCAATCACCACAACATCTTCGGGCGACACCCCGGACACCGCCAACGCGACCAGATGCTGGATGGCCTTTGCCTGTTGCACAGAAAGGGTGCGTCTTGCGGTTACCGAAACCGAAGCCGAATGGGGCTGGCTCAAACGGGACAGGCCGGATTTCAGGCTCGCCCCGATATGAACCCGGGCACCGGAAACTTCCGGCATGGACAATATGGTCCGAGCCAGTTCCCCCTCTTTGGCGCGCCAATAGGAGGCATTATACATCTCCGATGTCACGGCAAAGCCATTGACCGAATCAAGCAGCTCATAACCGGAGACCGCCGGGCGCGGCAGTCCATCCTTGGCCAGCATCAAGCGTGTCTGATCGCGCTTGCTGGCCTCAATATAAATCGCTTCGCCCCGGACATCGTAAGGAATGCCCATTTTCTCCAATTCACCAACGACCTCCCCCGCCTCGGTCGAGCCAAGCCCCGAATAAAGCAAAGACATGCCCGGTTTTGTCGTCTGCTGAACCAAAACCACCATCATGGCGGCAACCGCAACAATGGTAATAACCAGAGTAATCTGCTTGCTTAAGGTGAGCCCCTTTAATGTTTCTAAAAACCCCATTTTCTTCTCTACGCGCCTTCCTGCCGGTAATTTCAGGAGCTTTCCTGCTCCATTTTCTGCTTCCCACAGGTCACTCCTTCAAACCGGCTTTTGGCCAGCCACAACCCATGGTAGCGATTGGTTAATGATTATGACCAAATCGTTAACACTTCCTTTACTTATGGGTGTAAATTTGCCTAATACCACTTTAGATTGTGTTTTGGGGCTCAGGAATGGCCAAGAAGGAAGCGGACGCGACGTCCGACAAAACGGATAAAACCGAGGAAAAACCCGAAAAGGCGCAAAAAGCCAAAAAGGGCGGTGGCGGCATGATTCAAGCTGCTATTCTGGCCGTCGGGGCCGGGCTGACCGCCTTTGCTACCGTATTTCTAATGCCCGGTGCCGAGCCCGAAATGCAGGTCTGCGCCAATGAAGAAGCCGGCACAACAGAGATTGCCGCGCACAGCCCGCCCCCTGAACCAGTCAACACAATCCTCGTTCCGCTGGACGAAATTCTCATTTCCATTGGCCGCGGTGAGGCCCGGCGCTATCTCAAAATAAATCTCACCTTGATCATGGATGAGAAGCTGGAAAAGCAAATGCCCGATCTGGAGCCACAATTACGCGATGCTTTCAGCACCTATTTGCGCGCCGTTGAAGTAACTGATTTTGAAGACCCCGCTTTTTACGAAGTCCTGCGCATGCAGCTCCACCGGCGGGCGCAACTCATTATCGGCCCGAAAGCGGTCGAAAGTATTCTTATCACCGACTTCCTGTTGAGGTAATGTCCCATGGAAATGACATTTGATGCAATTCTTCTTCTGGTTTCCGGTGCCGCCGGTCTTTATTGCTTCATCCTCTCACGCCGCTTGCGCGCTTTGCAGGATATGAAAACCGGTCTTGGCGCTTCCATCATCTCCATGACCACTGCAATTTCACAATTAAAGGCAGCATCTGAAGAGAGCAAATTCCAAACCAGTGCCGTATCGACCCAACTTAAAATTTTGCTGAAAGACGCGGAAAAGAAAATTTCTCATATGCAGAAATTAAACAAAACCCTGAAGGAAACGGCCACCGAAACAAAGGATGAGGTCAACAAGGTTCAAAACGAATTATCCACCTCCATGCACCATCTCCTATTACAATCCCACGAACAAATCGAAGAGCTGACCAGCCTGATGAAACAATTAAGAGTGCTCAGCGAAAAAACATTGGCCCCCTATAGCGAGTTACCCCCGGCCCTGCCGATCAAACCGCCACTTGCAAAAACCGATAGCTTGAAGGTCGAGGCATCATGAGCAAGACTTACAAGAAATCCTCTGTTCTGATTACTCTCACCGTTCTTTTCGCACTGGCCTTTAGTGGTCGGATCATGGCGCTATCGGCCGATAACGACGCCCAAAGCGATGATCAAAAAACACAAAAGCTTGAAAAAAACGAACCAGACAATAGTACCGGTTTGACAGCGCAAAACTCCAGTCAGGACGGTGCAGGGGATCTGGAAGAACTATATCTCACCGGTGAGGCCGCCAGCCTGATACAGGCGACCAGAATCGCCCTGGAAGAAAAAGAAATGCGCTTGCGCCAGCGAGAGGCTGAACTGGAAGTGCTGGAGAAAAAGCTGCTCGCAGAAAACGAGAAACTACAAAAACTGGAATCCAGCCTGGAGCAAAGATGGACCACCATGCAGGCCACAGCCAATGATGACCTCACCCATCTTGCCCGCATGTATGAAGCCATGAAACCGGACAAGGCGGCAGCAATTTTCAATAAAATGGACCATCAATTCGCCGCCGGATTTTTGCGCTTGATGAAAAGCGAACAGGCTGCGCTGATCATGGCCAATATGACTGCCGATTCTGCCTATCTGGTCAGCGTTACCCTCGCCAATCAAAACAGCGATATTCGTGCGGCGCAGTTAAACTAACCCAAACCACCACTTCTCCCCCTCATTCCCTCTCCGGAAATATGGTTTCCGGCGCGTAAATACTTTTGCAACCTATGCGTGCTATTAACCATAAATCTATCTGGAGATTTGAAATGATGAAAATAGTTGATTTTCTGGTTATTGGCAGCGGTCCTGCCGGACGACGCGCCGCCATTCAGGCTGCAAAGCTCGGCCATAACGTGCTGGTTGTAGAGCGTGGCCGCAAGCTTGGCGGTGTCTCTGTTCACACGGGAACCATTCCCTCCAAAACCTTGCGCGAGACCGTTTTGAACCTTACCGGCTGGCGCGAACGCGGTTTTTACGGGCGCACCTATCGCGTCAAACAGGAAATTACCGCCCAGGATTTACATAACCGCCTGCGCACAACCCTTAATCATGAAGTTGAGATTCTCGAGCATCAGTTTTGCCGCAATCGGGTTGAATTTCGCACCGGCACAGCACGGTTTACTGGCCCCAATGAAGCAGAGATTACCCATCCGGACGCGCACCCGATTGAGGTGCAGTTCAAAAAAGCGCTTATCAGCGTAGGCACTATCCCCCATCGCCCCGATGATATTCCTTTTGACGGCGAAAAAGTTCTCGATAGCGACGATATTCTCGAATTGCAGGAAATTCCGCGCTCTCTGACCGTCATCGGCGCCGGGGTTATTGGCGTTGAATATGCCAGTATTTTTAACGCCCTTGATGTGAATGTAACCTTGGTGGAACCGCGCAAAACAATCCTGCCCTTTATCGATATAGATATCGTAACCGAGCTGGTTGGCGAATTGCGCGATCGCGGTGTTGATATGCGCCTTGGCTGCAAGGCGGCGAAAATTACCCGCCTCGACAATAGTGTGCTGACGGTATTGTCTGACCACCGCGTTATCGAAAGCGATATGGTCCTTTATGCGGCCGGTCGCACCGGTGCCGTGGGCAGTCTTGGCCTTGAAAATTGTGGTATTGAAACCGATTGCCGTGGCCGTATCAAAGTCAATGCCGACACCATGCAATCCAGCAATGATTCCATTTATGCCGCCGGGGATATTATCGGCTTTCCGAGCCTTGCGTCTGTTTCCATGGAACAAGGCCGGATTGCGGCCTGCCATGCCTTTGGCGCCCCCCTGCCAGAGACCCGTCAGGCCTTTCCTTATGGTATTTATGCCGTGCCGGAAATGTCGACCATTGGCGCAACAGAAGATGAATTGCGCCAATCCGGTGTTTGTTTTGAATGCGGGATTGCCCGTTTTCGCGAGACCTCAAGAGGCCATATTATGGGTCTTGATCGCGGCATTATGAAAATGCTGTTTTGCCTCGAGACCAAAAAACTTCTCGGCGTTCATATTGTTGGCGAAGGCGCCACCGAGCTCATCCATATCGGTCAGGCGGTCTTGAACCTTGGCGGAACGCTTAATTTCTTCCTTGAGAATGTCTTTAATTATCCAACATTGGCAGAAGCCTATAAAATCGCAGCCCTTGATGCCTGGAACAAAATATCAGCCCGCAGGAAAATCACCGAGATTGAGGAAGAAATGCCTGCAAAACAATCAGAAGATCAAAGCACCCCCTTATCCGACCCTGTAGCGAAAATTGCGTAAATCCCGAAGACCTATCTTGCACAAAAGACCTATAGACTTTCCTTGCCTTCTATCGACAGGGAAAAGTCTATAGGTGCTTGATTTTATTATATTTTATACCAACATCACAGGACATCATCCAAAATCCTATATAAACCTATAGTTGTATTAAAAAATATTTCCCGTTTTCATTGCGCCTCAAAACCAATCAGCCCATAATGGCAACGCCCATGGTTAACATTCTATTTACTCTTTGGCCGTACTGATTATGCAACTTTAGGGGTGTGATAAAGTTAATCCCCCCTTAAAGTTGAATAAACACTACTCTAGGAGGGAGTAATTATGGCTAATCCGGTAGACGTCCATGTTGGCGCAAAATTGCGATTGATCCGAAATGCCCGCGGCATGTCACAGGCAGAATTAGGCAAGCAAGTGGGCGTTGCCTTCCAGCAAATCCAAAAATATGAACGCGGCGATAATCGGGTCAGTGCTTCCATGCTCTATATGATGGCCAATGCACTAAAAGTTTCCATCGCGGACTTTTTCTCCGGCCTCGATGCAGATTTCGACCCTGCCATTCCGGTCATGCCAAACAAACCCCTCACCGTGCAATCCATCAAACTGGCCACAGCCTTTGAACAGATCGAAGATTCCGCGGCCCGCAATCAAATCCTGAAACTCATCAATACACTGGCCTCTTCCGATGAGGAAGCCGCCTGACTGGCAATACCCATAATTCTACGAAGGTGTTAAACATGGGCGGTTGTAAGGGCCGCCCATATTTTTTGCAC
>JALSJA010000319.1 GCA_026989615.1 Parvularculaceae bacterium
GGGGGCGCACGGCTTTAAGGCGGGCTTCTTCCGTGTCTTGCTCGATAAATTCGGTTATACCATGGACGAGGGCATATTCCAGACGCTTTGCAATAGGGGCTTGGCGCCAGGACAAGTCCTTTGCTTTGGCCTTGCCTTTTTGACCTTTCAAGCCTTCGGCAATTTCAATCAATCTTTCGGTTGCGTCCGGGCGACGGTTCAAAATGACATCCTCGACCCGTGACCGCAGTTTTGGCTCGATCTCGTCATAAATATCCAATTGCCCGGCATTGACGATTGCCATATCGAGTCCGGCCGGAATGGCGTGATAAAGAAATACCGAATGCATGGCCCGGCGTACCGGCTCATTACCGCGGAAACTGAAAGACACATTGGAAAGACCGCCGGAAATGCTGACACCGGGGCAGGATTTCTTGATGGTTCTGGTTGCCTCGATAAAATCGACAGCATAATTGTCATGGGCTTCGATACCTGTAGCGACAGCAAAAATATTGGGATCAAAGATTATATCTTGCGGTGGAAAGTGAACCTTTTGGGTGAGCAATTCATAAGCGCGCTGGCAAATTTCAATTTTGCGCGGCGCAGTATCAGCCTGCCCGTCTTCGTCAAATGCCATCACCACTATGGCAGCCCCGAAGCTCAAACATTGACGCGCATGTTCCAAAAATTGGGCTTCGCCTTCTTTAAGGGAGATGGAATTTACCACCGCTTTGCCCTGAACGCATTTGAGGCCGGCTTCGATAACCTCCCATTTGGAGCTGTCGATCATGATTGGCACACGGGCAATGTCTGGTTCTGCCGCGATGAGATTAAGATAGGTTGTCATGGCGAGGGCCCCGTCGAGCATGCCCTCATCCATATTGATGTCGATTATTTGCGCGCCATTTTCGACCTGTTGGCGCGCAACTTCGATGGCCGCTGCATAATCACCTGCGGTGATGAGTTTTCGAAATTTTGCCGAGCCGGTAACATTGGTGCGTTCACCAATATTGATAAATTGTGCGGAAGAAGCAGACATGGGGGAAACTCTAAATCCTTTTAAGAAGCACGGGAAAATGGTTCGAGGCCGGAAAGTTCCATGGCAGTGCTGCCAGAGGCTATGGGGCGCGGCGGTAAGGGTTTGACCGCCTCGGCTATTTTCTGGATATGTGCGGGGGTCGTGCCACAGCAGCCACCAAGAATATTGACCAAACCATCCTGTCCCCAATTGCCAAGATGGGCTGCGGTTTCTTCCGGGGTTTCTTCATAGTCCCCAAATTCATTGGGCAATCCCGCATTGGGATAGGCAATAAGACGGGTGTCGACAATGCGTGACAAGGCGGCCACATATTGGCGCAGCAGGTCGGCTCCAAGGGCGCAATTCAATCCTATGGCCCAGGGTTTTGCATGGCGCACTGAAATATAAAAGGCTTCGGCGGTTTGCCCGGACAAGGTGCGCCCGGAAGCATCGGTGATAGTACCAGAAAGGATGACAGGAATATCCTCGCCGGTTTCCTGTTTTAAATCCAATAGGGCTTTGATGGCGGCCTTGGCGTTCAAGGTGTCAAAAATCGTTTCAATCAGGAAGAAATCCACATGCTCTGCCATTGCCTGTGCCTGCTCGCGATAGGCACCATAAACATCATCAAAGCTCACCTCCCGAAAGCCGGGGTCCTCGACCTTGGGGGACAGGGAGAGGGTTTTATTGGTTGGCCCAATGGCGCCCAATACGCCGATGGGGCGCTTTAGGCTTTGTTCCATTTCATCGGCCGCCTCGCGGGCTATTCTTGCCGCGGCTTTGGCAATATCCGGTGCTTCAGCTTCCATGGCATAATCGGCCATGGCTATGGAGGTGGCGTTAAAGCTGTTGGTTTCAATAAGGTCGGCGCCCGCTTTGATGTAGCGTTGATGGATGGTTTTGATATCATCGGGGCGGGTCAAAGAAAGAAGATCATTATTGCCTTTCAGGCTTTTGGGCCAATCCGCAAATTGCCGGCCGCGATAATCCTTTTCCTCAAGGCCAAGGGCTTGAATCTGGGTGCCCATGGCACCGTCAAGAATCAATATGCGTTGCCCGGCCAGAGCTTCCAGCGCGGCCAAACGGGTTTTCCTGTTCATGATATGATACTCTTTAAGCTGCCTGTGAAGCAGGTTGGGGGCGCAAGCCTAACAGACGACATGTGGACAGGGCGAGGCCGGCACGATTCAAGGTATAGAAATGAAACTCCTCAACCCCTTGGGCAGCCAGCTTGCGCGCCAGATCGGCGGCGACATTGGCAGTGATGAGATCTCTGGTTTCGGCATCATCTTCAAGGCCCTCATAAAGTTCATGTAGCCAATCGGGCAAAGTCGTTTGGCATTTGGCGGCGATATTTTTCAGACCCGTAAAATTGGACTGAAGCATAAGCCCCGGCACTATGGGCATGGTAATTCCTGCGGCGCGGGCCCGGTCCAGAAAACGAAAATAAATATCCGGCTCATAGAAAAATTGCGTAATGGCGCGGTCGGCGCCGGCATCCTGCTTCGCTTTTAACAGGGCAAGATCGGCATCCCATCCGCGGCTTTCCGGATGCGGTTCAGGATAGCAGGCAACGGATATCTCAAAGCATTTGCCCCATTCCGGGCGATGGGCGCGCAGGCCTGCGATCAGTTCCAGAGAGTTTTTATAGCCTTGGGGGTGCGGACGGAAAGGCTGGCCCATGCCTTCCGGGGGATCACCGCGCAGGGCGACAATATGCTGAACCCCTGCGCGCCAATAGTCCTCGGCGACCTCATGAACCTGTTCGCGGCTGGCATCCACACAAGTCAGATGCGCAGCCGGGGTGAGGCTGGTTTCATCGGCAATGCGCTTGACCGTAGCATGGGTCCGCTCTCGGGTAGAGCCCCCGGCGCCATAGGTGACAGAAACAAAATTCGGATGAACCGATTCAAGGCGGGTGATCGTCTCCCATAGCCTTTCAGCCATTTTTTCACTCTTCGGCGGGAAAAACTCAAAAGAAACCAATGGGATAGACATATATTACAGCCTTTATCGAGTATTGTCGATCTAACTATCATGCATATTATGATGATATATACATATCTTTATATCATATAGCAAGGGGCTAGAGCCTGTCCGGTTTTGATGTCAATCAAAACCGGGCTCTAGGTCTTTGTTTTCGAGCACTTCTTATCCGAAAACCGGCCTCATCCTGAGCTTGTCGAAGAGCCCGCTTTTCGCAGAAGTGCTCCAATGATTTTGGCCCGGATTGGCTATTGAGGAGGCTTGCCGACGAGCCTGCCATCAGGCCGAGATGGATACCACATTCGGTTTTATCGGGTATCTCGGCCCAATGATTATGACATCGGCGAGGGGGAAAGGTTTTGCGCAACATGCAGCATTGGTCCGGGTTGTATTTCACCAAATCATTTTTGCTATCTTCTGTTTCCAATATTCTGCTTTCAAAAAAGGCCGATAATAACCCGATATTCCAATAGATCGCTTTTACCGACTGTCAGGCCAATCCGCAAACAGGCATGGAAATTTTATCCGGTTTGCCCTATAAGGCCCGCCCATGACTGCTTTATCCGCCAAATTCTCGGTAGCGCCGATGATTGACTGGACTGACCGCCATTGCCGGTTCTTCCATCGATTATTGACGCGAAAAGCCGTGCTTTATACGGAGATGATCGTTGCCGACGCTATAATCCACGGGGATCGGGACTATCTTTTGGGGTTTCATGATGATGAACATCCCAATGTTCTGCAATTGGGGGGTAGTGATCCGGCAAAGCTCGCCGAGGCCGCCCGCATTGGCGAAGGCTTTGGCTATGATGCCATCAATCTCAATATTGGCTGCCCCTCTGACCGGGTGCAATCGGGCGCATTTGGTGCTTGCCTTATGAAAGAACCGGATCTGGTGAGAGATTGCATTGGTGCCATGCGGGAGGCCGTTCGCTGTGCGGTTACGGTGAAATGTCGGATTGGTGTCGATGAACAAATCCCGTCACAGGTCCTGCCTGACTTTATCGAACATGTCGCCAAAGGTGGCGCCACGACCTTTATTATTCATGCGCGCAAAGCATGGCTGGAGGGACTAAGCCCCAAAGAAAATCGTACCATTCCGCCACTGGATTATGATCTTGTTCATGCCATGAAAGACCGGTTTCCAAAGCTCGAAATTGTTATCAATGGCGGCATTACGAGCATCGCCCAATGTCGGGAGCATTTGTCTCGGGTCGATGGTGTGATGATGGGACGGGCCGCCTATGAAACGCCATGGATTTTGTCGCGGATTGATAGGGAATTATTTGGCATTTCTTCTCCTGCCCTGACGCGCCGGCAAGTCGTGATTGCCATGCAGGACTATCTTGAAAAGGAATTATCCAAAGATGTGCGGGTCCATAATGTCACAAGACATATGCTGGGTCTGTTTCATGGCTGTCCGGGGGCAAGGCGATGGCGGCAGATTTTGACGGTTGAATCCGCAAGACCCGGAGCGGACGCAACTTTATTGCAAGCAGCATTGGACGAAATGCCACAAGAAATACTGGATCAAGCTGCCTGATGGAATTACTTCCCCTCCTTATCGCTATTTTAACGGCTGGCCTGTTTGCAGGATTTTTGGGAGGGCTGTTTGGCATTGGTGGCGGTATTGTAATTGTGCCGGCTTTATATTTTGCCTTTGGTTTTTTTGATGTTGCCGATGTTGTGCGCATCAAAGTTGCTGTCGCGACTTCACTGGCAACTATTATTGTTACCGCGCTTCGCTCTTTGAGTGCCCATAGCAGGAAAGGGGCCGTTGACTTTGCTTTTTTGCGTGTCTGGGCCCCGTGGATCGCTGTTGGCGCGATTTTTGGCGGCAGTTTGGCGCGCTATGTGGAGGCCGACTGGATGATTGCGATCTTTGCCATTGGCGCGGCCATCATCGGATTGCACAGACTCTTTTTTCCAATGGCCGGGCGATCTGATCCATCCCCTGCAACCGACAGCGCGCCGCCAAAAGGTATTTTGCCCATGGCGGTTGCCAGCCTGATTGGAACTTTGTCGAGCCTGATGGGCATTGGCGGCGGGGTGATGGGGGTTGTTGTTTTAACGGCCTATAGAAAAACCATTCATCAGGCGGTAGCGACAGCATCGGGTTTTGGTGTAGCCATTGCCTTGCCCGGCACGATTGCCATGGGGCTGGCCGGGCGGGGGGCTGAAGGATTGCCCCCCTTTTCCATGGGGTTTGTGAATATTCCGGGCTTTGTTCTTATTGCGTTGATGACTTTTATAACGGCGCCACTCGGTGCCAAAACAGCCCATGCTCTACCGCAAAAATTATTGAACCGGATATTTTCTCTTTATTTAATTTTCACCGCCCTTTTGCTTATGCGAGAAGTGATTTTTTAGGATAGGCAGAAGTTGCTGAAAACGCGGGAATGAATAAGGAGGCAGGACTGCTTCCTGTTTCAGGCGGGATTTTGGCTGTTATGGGTAAAACATTTTCTATATTGGCTGGGACTCATGCCGATATGGGTTCTGAAATGATGACGCATGGTTTCCGCAGCACCGAACCCGGCATGCCGACTTATTTCGGCTAGTGACAAATTGGTTGTATCGAGTAGATCCCGTGCTTTTCCAATGCGGGCTGAAATTATCCATTCCGAAGGAGCTTTACCGGTCATTGCCTGAAACTTTCGTTGAAAGCTTCGCTCGCTCATGGCCAGCTTTTGGGCCATGGCGAAGAAGGGCTACAACCAGCGGCGGGCCTGTGCCCTGGCGGGGATTGATCCCCGGGTCTATCGGCGCAAGCTCAGGAGGCCGCCGGACAAGGA
>JALSJA010000320.1 GCA_026989615.1 Parvularculaceae bacterium
CGATCTCGAAGGCGAAACCGGCATTAAGCGCCACCATATTGCCGAAGCCATTTCCTATCGGCGGCGCGAAGACAATAGCGAACAGATCGCCGTAAAAGCACAAAGCCCTCATTCTTCCCCCTAGAGCACTTCCCGAAAAGTGGGAACCGGTTTTCGGATAAGAAGTGCTCACAAACAAAGATTTAGAGCCCGGTTTTGATTCCATCAAAACCGAAAAGGCTCTAGCCCCCCAATCCCTCTTTTCTTTAAAAAACAATCCTTCCCCGCAACCAATAATTAACCAGCTTCCCTAACCAAAAATCAAAACCCTCATGCCAATATGCAGACATTCTAGTTGTGTATGGGGTTGTGGGTTGTGAGCCGAACAGATAGTCAAAATTTTTTACATGTCTTATCCGAGGCAGCCATATTAACCGATGCGCGCGGACTCGTGCGCTATGTTAACCCTACCTATTGCCGCATCTTTCATGCGCCGGCCGAGGAATGGCAACAGCGTCAGGCTTTTTTTGGCGAGGTTGAAACCGAACAAAGCGACAAATCGCATTTTACAAGCTTTGTGAAATCGCAACATGGCGATGGCGCAAAAACATATCTGGACTGGCAAGCCTCATGGATGCCCGATGGCGGCGCTCTTTATCTCGGGCGCGATGTCACCGTCAATCGCAAACAGGACGAAGCCCTGCGCGAAATGGCCGCCACTGCCGAAGAAGCCAGCCTGTCGAAAATGCGCTTCCTCGCCACCATGTCCCATGAAATGCGCACACCCTTGAACGGCATTCTCGGCATGACCGGCCTGTTGCTCGATTCAGATCTTGATGCCAGCCAGCGCACCCATGCCGAAGCGGTCCATGATTCCGGCACCGCCCTTTTGGCCCTGATCAATGACATTCTCGACTATTCCAAAATCGAAGCCGGCAAGCTTGATCTTGAAGAAACCGCTTTCGACCCGCAATCACTGGTGCAAAGCGTTTGCGAGCTGCTCTCTCCACGGGCGGTTCACAAAGATCTGGAAATCACTTCCTATGTCGATCCGTCGGTCCCGGCGCGCCTGCTCGGTGATGAAGCGCGCCTGCGGCAAATCCTGCTGAACCTTGCGGGCAATGGCGTCAAATTTACAGAAAGCGGCGGGGTTTCCGTCACCGTCTCCGCCGAGCCCGCCAAAACCGCCGGTCAGGTCCTTGCCAGATTTGAAGTCCGCGATACCGGTATTGGCATTCCCGATGACGCCCAGCGCCGGATTTTTGAAGAATTTGCGCAAGCGGATTCCAGCCATGCCAGAAAATTTGAAGGCACCGGTCTTGGCCTGTCCATCGCCCAACATATTGTCGAAGCCATGGGCGGTGAAATCAAGGTTGAAAGTGTGGAAGGCGAAGGGTCCTGTTTTTCTTTCCGGGTTCCCTTGAACACCATGACTTCGCGCCATGATGATTCAACCCCGCGGGAAATCAACCAGACCGTTATCGCGCTGGTGGGTTCAAGCGTCTTGCGTGAATCCCTGGAGCGCCAATTAACCGCGGCCAATGTGCGCAAGGTTGAAATTACCGATAACGCAGAAACGGCCATGCGCTTTTTGAAGCGCCATAGCGGGGCTACTTTTTTATGTGATCTTGCCTTTGCAGCCCAATTCGGAACCCGTCTCGCACCGCAGGCCGCCAATGCCATTGTCCTTTTGTCTCCGGTTGCCAGAGGCCGCCTCGAAGCATTTCGCCGGGCCGGTTTCCACGGCTATCTGATTAAACCTATCCGCCAATCAAGTCTGGTTGAGCGCATTACCAACCGCTCCATGCCCAATCGCAATGTCCAGCGCCTCGACAGCCTCACCAATAAACCGGCACCGGGTCCGCGCAAATTGCGCATCCTGCTGGCCGAAGACAATCAAATCAATGCGGTGCTGGCCACCGCTATTGTCAAGCGCGCCGGCCATCACATCGATGTGGCAGGCAATGGCAAGGAGGCTGTCGAGAATATCGCCAATGCCCCTTATGATGTTATCTTGATGGATATGCACATGCCGGAAATGGATGGCCTTGATGCCACCCGCAAAATTCGCTCCATGGGCGGCGCCGCCAGCGAAACACCGATTATCGCACTGACCGCCAATGCCATGCGCAGCGACCGCGAAAACTGCATGAATGCGGGGATGGATGATTTCATCACCAAACCCTTTGAACCGGGTGACCTTTTGGCGCTGATCCACCGCTGGGCTGACGGCCGTGAGGGGGCCGAGGCCAGTGAGGCGGTGGATCTCGCCCAAGAGGTCAATCGCTGACCTCCCAAAATCTAGAACAGTTCTGCGAAAAGTGGACCCTTCGACAAGCCCAGGATGAGGCCGGTTTTCGGATAAGAAGTGCTCAAAAACAAAAACTCAAAGCCCGGTTTTGATTGGCATCAAACGAAAATAGGCTCTAAAATTTTTGCGGCCTTTCATCTGCCACAAATTACCCTAGGGTATCTGTCAGCCCCGCCCCAATGGGGCGCGATTTTTCGCGTGACGGAGAAAATTGATGACAGCCCCCAGCCCAACCGGTAAAGCCGCACCAACACAACCCCGCAAGGCCTTGCTGCCAAAAATCGTCGCCATGTTTCTGCTCGGTTTTGCTTCGGGGCTTCCTTATGCAGCCCTTATCGGCACACTCAATGCCTGGCTTGCCGCCGCTGGCATCAAAACCGCGACCATTGGCGTTTTAAGCTGGATTGGCCTTGCCTATGCTTTTAAGTTTTTATGGTCGCCCTTATTTGGGGTGTTCATGCCGCCCATGTTCAAACCCGGCGGCAAGATTGGCCGTTGGCGCGCCTGGATATTGGCTGCGCAAGGCGTCATTGTCGGCGCGCTTTTCCTTATCACCCGCACCGACCCGGCCAATTCTATCGGCTGGCTCGCTTTGATGGCGTTTATCGCCTCGCTGGCCTCGGCCTCGCAAGATGTGGTTATTGATGCCTGGCGCATAAAAATCGCCGAAACCTCCCAAGAGCTGGACCGGCTTTCAACCATGTATCAATTTGGCTACCGGGTCTCGGCCTTTTTTGCCGGCTTTGCGGCCCTGCTTGTGGCCGGGCGTGTCGGCTGGGAGATTACCTATACAGCCATCAGTATACTGATGTTTGTCTCTTTCCTTTCCACCTTCCTCATGCCCGACGCACCGGAAAGCGATACCGGCCGGGTTGGCCGCATATTGCGCCTTGGCTCGCATCTGTCGGCAGAGCGTAGAAACCGGCTCTTCTATCCTGTCATGATTGCCTGGGCCCTTGCCGGCACCGCCATCATTACCTTCATGGTCGCTTATTTGGGCATGGAAAACCCGCCCTCCATCCGCACCTTCACAACTTTTGGCGGCCCGCTCATTATCATCGCCACTGTTATTTTCCCGGCGGTGGTTGCCGCCATGGTCTTGCGCGACAAAACCCTGCTGGAGCAAAAATCCTCCGGCATTCCTGTTCAAACATGGAGCGACCATCTCTATATCGCCATTTTGGAACCCATGATCGACCTTGTGGGTCGCTTGCGCTGGGCTGCTTTGCTGGTGCTCATCATTGTTTTGTTTTACCGCTATACCGATGCGGTTTGGGGCTCTTTTGCCTATCCCTTTTATATGGGACTCGACACTTCCATTGGCGCGCAGGGCTTTACCTATGACGAGGTCGCTGTTGCCTCAAAACTGTTCGGGGTCGGCATGACGATTGTCGGCATTGCCTCTGCCGGTTTTTTCATGGCCGCCTTTGGGCGCATGCCCTGCATGCTGGCCGGGGCCATTCTCGCCGCCCTGACCAATCTTTTATTTGCCGACCTTGCCAATGGCGGCGCCACCATGGATGCCATCACCCATGCCATAGGCTTTCCCTATCTTTACGAACCGCTCAATGTTTTCATCAACTGGACCGGCCTTGACGCCACCATGAATGACCGCCTCGCCCGATTGATGCTGGCCATTGCCGGGGAAAATCTGGTTGGCGGCTTTGCCGGGGTAATCTTCGTCGCCTTTCTGTCCTCGATAGTGAACAAGGAATATGCCGCCGTGCAATATGCCCTCTTGCTGTCCATGACCATGCTGATTGGCAATCTCGGCAAACCATTTCTCGGCGAACTCATCGACCAGCGTGGCTTTGCCTGGGTCTTCGTTCTGACCGCTCTATTGGGCCTAATCGCGGTTTTTGCCTCCATCGCCGAATGGATCCGCGAAGCCAAAAACAAAAAAACCAGCGCCTAGCGCGTTTCCAGGATAAGCGGCTCCTTCGACAGGCTCAGGATGAGGCCGGTTTTCGGATAAGAAGTGCTCAAAAACAAAGACTTAGAGCCCGGTTTTGATCGGCATCAAAACCGAAAAGGCTCTAAATCACCCCTGCGTCTGCAAACATTGATCGAGGTCGGGCACCGGATCGCCTTGGCGCGATGGGCCGAGCCTGATGGTCGCGACGATCTCTTCGCCTTCTTGATAGCGGGTCACCGCCCAGATACGGCAATCGCCCATATCAAAACGCAAGAAATTTCCGCCCCCCTCCCCATTGCCGCCTTCAGAGCGGGTCAGCGCCGGAAGCCCGAGCAGACCCTCAAGGCGCTGGCGTGATTGTCCGCGATAATCCTCAAGCCGGATGGTCGGCGCTTCCAGAACCGGGCCAGCCCTCCCGACCGCCGGAACGGCCTGCCCATCCCCGTTTTTCGCGGGCAGGTCCTGAACACTGGCACAAGCCCCCAGCCCCACACCGATAATCATCAATAATTGCGTGCTCTTTGCCCGACCTGCCATCGCTTTATCCTCGTTTGCCCAAACCGAAACGCTTGTATCTTGTGCCTAAACCGCATAGTAGAGTTTGGCTTTGGCAGGGCCAACCAAATTCATCCTGCTGCCTCTATTATTTTTTCAAGGAGCCTCCATGTCCGCGACCCCTGCGAAATATGATGTTACCGGTATCGGTAACGCCATTGTTGATGTTCTTGCCAATACCGATCAGGACTTCCCCGACACCCATAACATCCCCCGGGGCGGCATGCGCCTTATCGATCAAGACGATGCCCGCACTATTTTAGAGGCGATGAAGCAGACAACCATGATATCCGGCGGCTCGGCTGCCAATTCCATCGCCGCCCTTGCTTCCCTTGAAGGGCGCGGCGGCTTTATCGGCAAGGTGGCCGGCGACGCCCTTGGCGATGTGTTCCGCAATTCCCTGCAGGAAATGGGCGTTCACTTCCCCACAAACCCCTTGCGCGATGGCACCGAAACGGGCCGCTGCCTCGTTGCGGTCACCCCCGATGCCGAGCGCTCCATGGCTACTTTTATCGGTGCCGCCGAACATGTCAGCGTCAGCGATGTGGATAGCGATCTTATCGCCGATAGCGCGGTCACCTATTTTGAAGGCTATCTTTTCGAACAGGAAAAACCCCGGGCCGCTTTTGTAAAGGCCTGCGAAATTGCCAAACAGGCCGGCCGCAAAACCGCCATCACCCTGTCCGATCGCGATCTGGCCGTGCGCCAGCGCAGCCATCTGCTCGCCTTTATCAGCGCCCACACAGATATTGTTTTTGCCAATGAGGGTGAAGCCATGGCACTGATGAACACGGAAAATTTTGACGATGCCCTGCGCGATATTGGCGCGCTTGCCCCTTATGTCATTGTCACCCGTTCCGGGGACGGCTCCTTGATTATTGACCCGGAAATGTCCGTACACGAAGTCGCTGCCATCGCACCGGAAATACTCGCCGATACAACCGGTGCCGGGGACGCTTATGCGGGCGGGTTTTTGTTTGGCCTGTCGCGGGATATGGCCCCGGAACAATGCGCCATCATTGGCGGCATTTGCGCGGCGGAAGTTATTTCCCATATCGGCCCGAGACCGGAGCAAAGCCTCAAACAATTGGTCGCGGCCGCCGGTCTCATCGAAGCTTAGGCGGCAAATTCACCGCCGCCATATCGACAGGATTGCCATTCCGGGCCCGCAAAGGGTTATCCGCTTCACCGGCCATGCGTTGCAAGGCGATGAGTTCGGCCGCAAGCCGGTCAAGAGAAACACCGCTCATCGACAGCAAATCCAGCAGCCTATAAAGCAATTGCGCCCCGTCACGGGCGCATGCCCCGTCTTTTGCCGCCCCTTGGGCAACCAAAACCGAAAACCCGGCTGCCGCACTGGCAAAATCCGTCGCCGCATTAGGCGAGACATTTTTATCGCCATCAGATTGTTCAAACAAATTCTGGCAAAGGCTATTTAGCGCTTCCGACAAATCATCTTCATACCGAACCATAATCATTCCTCACCTTGGGCACTTCTGCGAAAAGCGGGTCCTTCGACAGGCTCAGGATGAGGCCGGTTTTCGGATAAGAAGCGCTCAACAACAAAGACTTAGAGCGTTTCCAGGATAAGTGGACACCGGTTATCCGTCCGGAAACGCGTCAAACTAAAGACTGAGAGCCCGGTTTTGATTCCATCAAAACGAAAATAGGCTCTAGAGCAAGCAAGATTACAGGCCATATCCTGATATTGCCCTAAAATATCCCGCCATAGGCCACAGCAAGCCAAAAACCCCTTTGCCATTGAGCATTACCGGCAAGCCTCATTGTTTTAAGGGATTATTTGATAGGCAAAATATTTTTGAACCCCGGCGCGAACAGCATCACGGATATAGAGCACTTCTGCGAAAAGCGGGTCCTTCGACAGGCTCAGGATGAGGCCGGTTTTCGGATAAGAAGTGCCGCAAACAAAGGCTTATAGCCCGGTTTTTATTGGTATCAAAACGAAAAAAGGCTCTAAGGTTTGAGCCCTTTGCAACGATCCCCCGAATAAAAAGCGCGGCCCCAAAGACCGCGCTTTTCATAATTCTGAAACACAGGTCAGACCCTAATGCTCATGGTCCCCATGACCGTCCCCGGAGCACTCCATAACGGCGCCTTGGGCATCATCATTCAGCAATTCGACATCTTCCGGCTTGGTTACCTTGTTGAACTCTTCGAGCAGATCCGGATCTTCGCTCACCTTCCCGGCAAGACAGGAGCAATCAAGCTCGGTACGGTCGAAATCTTCCACATATTGATTGCAATTGGCCTCAAACTCTTCATTGGCCGAAGCGCTAACTGTAATCCCGAGGCCAAGCGCGGCCATACCAGCAATAATCAAGCTCTTTTTCATTTTGAGATTTCCTCCATAAATTAAGCCCCCTTACCCGACCTTTTTGGCCATACCGGCAAGTCATACTGGAATTGCCAATGATGATAAACCCCCTTTAGAGCCTGTTCGGTTTTGATACCAATCAAAACCGGGCTCTAAGCCTTTGTTTTGAGCACTTCTTGTCCGAAAACCGGCCTCATCCTGAGCCTGTCGAAGGACCCGCTTTTCGCAGAAGTGCTCTAGCACCCCGTCCGGCCATCAAGGGCCAAAGGATTGGTGCCCATGCGCAACGGGAATTTTCTTGCCTTTTTCGCAATAATGGCTTTTGTGACCCCAAGAACCAGACAAAATCCATCCGGATAATCCGGGCCAGAAAAACCGGGCAGGAGCGCCCATACAAGCACAGATTTTA
>JALSJA010000321.1 GCA_026989615.1 Parvularculaceae bacterium
TAAGGGCTGCAAATATCGCCTTATGCCCCTGTTCGCGATCACTGGCGGGAATAGCCGGTGCCGAGGCAGGGCGAAACACCGCAATAAAAATCTGATAGAGAATATAAAACCCGACCAGCATCAGGCCGGGGATGAGCGCACCGGCAAAAAGGTCACCCACAGATACAGGCTCCGGCGCATAGACGCCTTGG
Organism: Parvularculaceae bacterium; assembly: GCA_026989615.1. Lineage (GTDB taxonomy): Bacteria > Pseudomonadota > Alphaproteobacteria > Caulobacterales > Parvularculaceae > S012-90. Next base: position 192 of record JALSJA010000321.1, read on the forward strand.
CGTAATTGCGCTTCCTGCCAGGCATTGGAGATGACATCTCCCAAAAGGATAAGCACAATGGAAGGCGGAATAATCTGCCCCAAAGTGCCGGCGGCGGCAATGGACCCCGCCGCAAAGCCCGGCTCATAGCCCCGACGTAACATGGTGGGCAGGGACAGCAATCCCATTGTCACAACAGTCGCGCCGACAATGCCTGTGGAAGCGGCCAGCAAGGCGCCAACAATGGTAACGGAAATGCCAAGTCCTCCGCGCAAAGAGCCGAAAAGCTTGGCCATATTATCAAGCAAATCCTCGGCGATGCGGGATTTTTCCAGAATAACCCCCATCAATACGAAAAGAGGCACTGCTATCAGCACGCTATTATTGATGATGCCAAAAATTCGTATGGGGAAGGGTTCGGATATAAACGATATATCAAATACCCCGAAGCTGAGACCGATAATCGCATAAAGAAGCGCCGTGCCCGCAAGGGAAAAGGCAGCCGGATAGCCCGCCAGCAAAAACACGCACAGGGTTATTATCATGGCGATATCAAGCCATTGGGTGAGGGTGCAAAAGCAAAAGGCAAAATCGTTGAAAAACTGTTCCATGGGTCAGCGTGCCTCCGACGGGCTTGTCCCCGTCAAAACCGCGCTGGCCTTGGCCGCGACAACAAACCCGGCCATGGCCAAAAGTGTCGCGAAAGCCGGTATCAGGCTTTTTAGCACAAACACAGCCTGAATGCCCGAAGCATCCTGCGAGCCTTCCTGATTAACCCATGCGGCGGCAACATAGCCGCCAGCCGCCCATACTATCAAACCGCATACCGGGAACAAAAACAGATAGGTGCCAAGCATATTCACCACCGCTTTTTTGCGGGGCGACAAGGTGGTATAGACCACATCAACCCGCACATGCTCGTCTTTAATGAGCGCATATCCTGCACCCAATAAAAACAGCATGGCAAACAGATAGGTGATGGATTCCTGCATCCAGATAAAATTGATTCCAAACACATAGCGCAGCAGGACGGAGAGTACCTGAATGAGCATCATGGCAAGACCGGCCCACATAATCACATGGGCAATGGTGGCAATGATCCCTTCAAAAAAAGCACTCAACCGCGTGGTTAACCCCGCAAGTGCATCAGAGCGCGTGAGCAAGGATAGAAATGGCAAGAGCGCCAGTGCCGCCCCGAAAAAGGCCAGCCCGTTCAGAATATGACCGATCAATTCAATCATAGAGCGCGGAACAATCGACTGCGCGCATCAAGAAAAGCCTGATCGGATATAGAATTCCACTCAATCCCTTCATTTAATGCTGTGCGATAGCTTTCAAAAATGCGTTTGGACAGATCATCGCCCTCACCAATTTCGCGCAAAACCTCAACGGTTTTTTCCGCAAACAAGGCCATAATATCCTCGGGCATTTGCCGCAATTTAACACCATATTTCTCGGTCAGCGTTTTCAGGGAAACGCCATTATAATGGGCATATTGGGCTATCGCCAAATGATTGGCCGCACGGCAGGCATTTTCAATGATCGACTTTTCCTGCAGGCTCATATCATTCCACAAATCAAGATTAAACCCGGCGCCAAGCTGCGCCCCCGGCTCATGAAAGCCCGGCCAGTAATAAAATTGCGCTTCGCGATAAAAGCCGAAGGCCACATCATTCCATGGACCAACCCATTCAGTGGCATCAATCGCACCCGATTGCAGGGATTGATAAAGTTCCGAACCGGGCATGGTCACGGGCGAGCCGCCGGCACGGCGCAGGACCTCACCGGCCATACCCGGAATGCGCATTTTCAGTCCTCGCAAATCCTCAACAGAATGCAATTCTTTGCGAAACCAGCCTCCCATTTGATGGCCGGTATTGCCTGCAGCAAAGGGTTTGAGATTATAGCCGGCGGCCAATTCATCCCATAATTGCTGACCGCCACCAAATTCGGTCCAACCCATAATTTCCGAAGCCGTCATGCCGAAGGGAACAGCGGTAAAAAAGGAATAGGCCTGATTGCGGCCGGTCCAGTAATATTCTGCGGCATGATAAATATCCGCAGCACCGCTGGAGACCGCGTCAAATACATCAAACGCCCCAACAAGTTCGCCCGCGGCGTAAAGCTTGACCCGCATGGCGCCGCCACTCATCTCGGTGATAAAGCGGGCGAGATTTTCTGCCGCCTGCCCAAGGCCGGGAAAGTTTTTCGGCCAGGTCGTAACCATTTTTAATTCACGGGGTTTGATATTGCTGCGGGCGAGGCCAGCATCGGGTGTTTCCACTGATTGCAAGCGCTCGGCGCAATCACAACCAGTCAGCAGACCGGCCGTGCCAAGAGCGCCGGTGGTCATAAATTTGCGTCTGGAAAAAAGTTTCCTGTGCTGTGGCTGATCGCCTTTTTTGCCGCCCTCGGAATCACCCATTATCCTGCTCCTTTATGATTCAGGATAATGACAATATTTATCGCGCAGGTCTAGCTGTCCGCTGCCGGGCGCCGCATGGGTGGGTTCAGTTCTGATGGCAGCATTTGCCGCCACCCCCTGGAGGTCAAAATCTCGGCTGGCTGAAAATCGGCCTTATAGGACATTTTGCGGGACCCGCGGACCCAATAGCCAAGATAGAGATGGGGCAGGGAAAATTCCTTCACCATTTCAATATGGTCCAGAATCATCAAAGTGCCAAGCGAGCGGCGTTTATAGTCCGGGTCAAAAAAGGAATAGACCATGGATAAGCCATCATCGAGGTGATCGGTCAAGGAGCAGCCGATAAGCTTGGCCTCTTCGGTGCCATGATCCAGCCAATATTCAATCAAGGACGTTTCAACCGCCGTTTGCTCGACCATACTGGTGTAATCCAATACGGTCATATCGGACATGCCGCCATCCTTGTGCCGACTATCGAGATAGGCCCGCAGCACTGAAAATTGTTCGGCGGTCGCTTTGGCCGGTTTGATGATCCGGGTGACATCATGATTACGCTTTAATATTTTTTTGCGCGACCGGCTGGGCTGATATTCATCGGCTTTTACCCGCACCGGGCGACAGGCATTGCACATCTCGCAGGCGGGGAGATAGAGGATGTTTTGCGAGCGCCGAAAACCGCGTTTTGACAAAGCGGAATTGATCATCTGCGCATCCGGCCCGCCGAGAAAGGAAAAAATCTTCCTCTCCTGCCGTCCGGGCAGATAGGGACATTCGGTTGCCGTGGTCAGATAGAACTCGGTCTTGGAATGGCTAAATGGAGTGGTCACGCAAATACTTCTCTACTCAAAGCTTAAGGGATGCAGCAAAGCTCAATGCCCCGAAAGCTGCAATGATTATGCCGCTTATTCAGTTCACTTTTCGTTAAAGCAGGCCGATTTGGCGAAAATAAAGTGGTGCGACCAGAGTGTAAACAACCCAAAGGAGTAAAATCAGGGGTAATCCTATGGTCAGATAATCCCGGAATCGGTAATGCCCGGGGGCCATCACCAGCAAATTGGTCTGATAGGCAACAGGCGTGGCGAAGGAACAATTGGCTCCGAAAATTACGGTTAAAACGAGAATCAGCGGGTCTATCTCGGCGGTCAGGGCCGCATTCACCGCAATGGGGGTAAATAATACGGCCGTGGCATTATTGGACAGGACATTGGTCAAAATCGCTGTGATGATGAAAAAGCCGGAGATAAGCGCGGTCGTGCCGCCAATATCCACAAGCCCCACAAGGGTTTCGCCAATCAGGGCCGCGCCGCCGGTTTTTTCTATGGCCACCCCCATGGCCAGCGCCGAGCCAATGAGAAGATAGATCCGCCGATCAATAGCCCGTGCGGCTTGGCGAATATTCAGACACCCGGCGGCGACCATCAGGCTTGCCCCGGCTATTGCAGCAACAGCAATGGGCAACACTCCGAAGGCGGCGCTGGCAATCACCAGCGCAAATATAAAACTGGCGCGACGGGCTTTGACGGCGTCGGGCAGGCCGGTCATGGAATATTCCAGCACCACGATATCGCGATCTGTCCGCAAAGCGCGAATATCCTTCATATCTCCCAACATCAGCAACACATCGCCCGCCTCAAGGCGAATGGAATTCATATGGGTTCGGATCATTCGCGAACGGCGCTGAATACCCAAAATCACGCAATTGGTCTGATAGCGAAAACCGATTTGCGCAATGGTCCGGCCAATAAGGCGCGAGCCTGGCGCCACCAAGGCTTCAACCATGGTCAGCTCATTGCTTTTGTTTTCGCCGTCTTCATCAATTTGCACTTCGGACATCAGGCCGGAGAGAATATCCGGATTGGTCTTTAGAAGATTGGTCAGGGCCTTGCGGGTGGCGGCGATAATGATGGTGTCGTGCAAGCGGAAATTGACATCGTCAAAGGGCGGCAGGATAGCCTCTTCGCGCCGTTGAATCATTCTGACCGTAACATCGGGCAGATCCGGAAATAATCCGGCCACCGAGCCAAGACCGATTAAAGGGTGGCCACGACCCAAAGTGATTTGTGCAATAAACTGCTTGCCGCCTTGGGATGCCCCGATAACATCTGGCTGTTCTCGATTTGGCAATAAGGCGCGGCTGGCAAAAATGAGGTAGATAACGCCGGCAATGGCCAGAATGCCACCCATGAGGCTTAGATCAAAAAAGCCAATTTCATTACCGGTGGCCGATGTATAGGCCGCCGCCGCCAATAGATTGGTGGATGAGCCGATCAAGGTGGTCATGCCGCCAAGAATGGAAACAAAAGACAGCGGGATCATATATTTCGACACATAGGTACCGCTTTGCGAGGCTATGGCGGACAATATCGGAATGAACATGATCACCACGGGGGTATTGTTCAAAAACGCCGAAATTAGCATGACAAACAAAAACACACCGGCAATGACGACAATTGGACGCTTGTCAAAAGCCCGCAACATGGCGCGGGTCGGGCGTTCCAACACCCCCGATTGAAACATGCCCTGACCGATGATGAGAAGCCCCATAATCGCAAACAGTGCCGGGCTGGCAAAACCCGCCAGCAGATCCAGCGATTGCAGCATCACTTCGCCATCATGCATGACCGGAAAAAAATGAAAGAACAGGAGCAGGGCGACCAGAGTGCCAGCCGAGACCATTTCGAGGGAAAAGCGATCAAGCGAATAGAGCACAATAGCCACGGCGACCATGCCGAGGGTCACCCACATTTGCCATTCCAATGTTGCTGCCATGTCCATAGACGGGTTTTGTCCTTATCGGCCACTTCACCAAGCCCTTCATCAAGACCGGGCTTTGGGTGAAGAAACAAGCTGTTAATCCTCTGTCATTTGTCTTATAGACTGCTGCGGCGCGGAGCGAAAATTAGCGGGCGCTAATGCAGGAACAGAAGACATGACCGATCCCTATCGTCCCCTAAAAGATGCCTTTAGCCGTTTTGGCACTGGCATAACCATCGTTACCTGTATTGGCATTGACGGCCAGCCCCTCGGCATCACGGTTAATTCCTTTACCTCCGTTTCGCTGGAGCCGCCTTTGGTTTTGTGGTGTATCGACAAGGAAACCACTATTTTTGATGATTTTGCCAGAGCCAGCCATTATGGGGTTTCGGTTCTGGCGGCCGGACAAAAAGATCGCTCCACCTATTATGCAAGGCCCAATCATCATCACGTGCCGGATCAGCATCTTGATCATGGCTATGACGGCACGCCACTACTGGCGGGGCGGGTTGCAGGCTTTGACTGTCGCATCGTAAACAGGGTCGATGCCGGGGATCATATCATCCTGATAGGGGCGGTTGAAAAATTTGATTCCAATGGCGATTCCCCCTTGCTGTATGTCAACAGGAAATACGGGCAATTAATTGATATAAAAGAATAAAAGGTGGTTTTCCAATGCCGGTTGCTTTTTTAGGTTTAGGGGTCATGGGCACCCCCATGGCGGGACATTTGGCCAAAGCTGGCCATCCGGTGACGGTATATAACCGCAACCCGGAGAAGGCCAAAGACTGGGTAGCGAACAATCAGGGCAAGGCGGCCGATCACATTGTCGATGCGGTTGAAGGGGCCGAGATTGTATTTGCCTGTGTCGGCAATGATGATGACAGTCTTGCGGTGGCGGGCGAGGCCATCGCCGCCATGGATGAAGGCACGCTATATGTGGACCACACTACCACATCGGCCACATGTGCCGAAGCCATAGCCGCCCTTGGGCAGATTAAAAATATCGGCTTTGTGGACGCCCCCGTATCCGGCGGCGAGGCCGGCGCCATAAACGGGCAATTATCGATCATGTGCGGCGGCAGCGACGAAAATATGCAACGCGCCGAACCGGTGATGGAGGCTTATGCCAAGCGCATCGTCCATATCGGTCCCGTGGGACAGGGACAGCTATGCAAGGCGGTCAACCAGATCGCCATTGCCGGAGTGCTACAGGGCCTGTCCGAGGCGGTACATTTTGCCAAACGGGCGGGCCTTGATATCGACAAGGTTCTGGAAGCCGTTTCCGGCGGAGCGGCGCAAAGCTGGCAGATGGAAAACCGCGCCAAAACCATGGCCGAAGGCAAGTTCGACTTCGGCTTCGCCGTGGACTGGATGCGCAAGGACCTGGCCATTGCTCTGGACGAAGCCAGACGCAGCGGCGCGAACCTGCCGATCACCGCTTTGATTGATGAATTTTACGATGAGGTGCAACAGGCCGGCGGCCATCGCTGGGACACATCGAGTTTGATTACACGGCTGGGTAAATGAGCCAATCCACACTCACGCATAGATTGTGCTAGTAAAGCTGCAACACGCGATTTTATATCTTGCAATATATTCATAGATATTTCATTTGTTCTTTGAGCAAGAACTCAACCATTGTAAATACAAATGCTTGTTTTATAATTATATGACTATAAATGATTATAGGATATCCACCTAGATCTCTCGCCAAACTACATTCTATATGTTAACGTGAACAAGGCTCTCTATTAACGAGAGGGCCCTGGGGCTTAATTTGGAGGGGTGAAAATGTCTAATAAATTCACAATCTTTTTCATACCGGGAACGGAGCTGGTTGAGGACAAAAACGATTCTGAGGAATCGGGGAATAAGCTTCGTAAGATTGACGAAATAATAGAGAAGAATAATGTAAGTACGGAAGAAACAAACTTGATACATCAATTGCTTGAAAACGATGTTCGAGAATTAAAAGATTCCAATCGATCATGTAAGTTGATAAAATATTTTATAGAGAAAGGAACAACACTACGCCACGGAAAGAGATTAAAAGAACAAGAAAGGGATCAAAAAGAACAAGAATCTGAAGTTCAAGTTGACGTCAAACTTATTTCTTGGGGGGCAGGCGGGAATGAGGGCGGTCAA
>JALSJA010000322.1 GCA_026989615.1 Parvularculaceae bacterium
CGCCAACGGTGGTGTCGCTGCCGTTCAAGGTTGGATTTTTTGTTTTGGCGGATGGATGGCTGCGTATTACGCAGGCAATATTAACGGGATATGGCGGATGAATGCGATTGTACCACAACGAGGATCAGCTTTGGCACCAATGGCTGGGCGCGGGGGCAAGGATCGTGGGCTGAGCCCGGAGCAAAAGGCGGCGGTGATTATTTCCCTGCTTGGGGAAGGGTCGGCCAAACCTTTGCTGGAAAAAATGGATGATGCGCAGGTTGCCAAGGTTTTGCATGCCTTTGAAAATCTGGACAAGATTTCAAGAGAAGATCAGGCCTATATTGTGCGCGATTTTCTGCAAGGCTTGCGCGCCACGCAAGGCAGTTTTCGTGGTGGCCCTGAGCAAGCCAGAAAAATGGCCGAAGCGCTGATCGATTCGGAGCGCTATCAAAGGCTGTTTGGTGAAGGGGCGGGCGAGGAAGATAGCGGCGCGCCGCAATCGTCGGAGGCGGTGTGGGAGCGGTTGCAGGAAAAAGACCCGGAAGAGCTGGCAGAGTATCTGGAAAACCAGCCCCCTAAAATTACCGCGCTGGTCTTGCAAAAATTGGGCGCGGAATTTGCAGCCAGAATTTTGAAAATATTGCCGGAGGAAAAAGCCTCTGCGATTATATTGAAACTGACCGATAATCAGCCGGTCAAACCCCGGGTCCTGGATTCCATAGCACGGCTTTTGGAAACAGATATTCTGAATGCCAAAAAGACCAGCCAGAAAAAAGTGACTTATGAGCATTTGGAACCTGTGGCGGAAGTCTTGAGCCTGCTGCCGATTGAAAAGCAGAAAAAAATGATGGATTTTTTGCAGGGCAATGATGCGGATATGGCCGATGCTATCAAGAAGAGCATGATTACCGTTGAGGATATTCCAGAGACCATGCCGAGAAATGCTGTGCCGGTTATTTTCCGGGAAATGGAGGAGGGCTTCATTCGCAAAGTGCTGAAGGTTTTGGAAAAAACCAATGCGCCTGTGGCGGAATATTTACTAGCGAATATTTCCAAGCGCATGGTTGAGCAAATCAAGGAAGATATGGAAGCTTTGGAGGCGATCGAGGCGGAAGAAGAGGATGATATTTTAACCGAGTTTCTGACCCAGATCATGGGCTTGCAAAAAGCCGAGCTGATTACGCTTAACCGGTAGTTTTTCCCAGCACTTTTCGCCCGCCTTCGGGGGTCGAAGCGGGGTTTGGGATGAGACGGGATGGGCGCGGGTGATGGCGGCTTCGTCGAGCGCCTCGGCATGAGTATTTTCTACTCGCTACTCGCTACTCGCTACTCGCTATTTTGGTTTTTCTTTCCGAGATGGGTCCCGTGTTAGCAGCGCATCACTTGCGTGCTGCGCGGCACACGGGATGACGGGGGTGGTGCGGTTTGTTTTTGATAATTTGCGGGGGAAGGCCTGCTCCCCCACCACAAATTCACCCATTGCCAGGGATGAATTTCAATGCGACGCCATTATTGCAATAGCGCAGGCCGGTTTTGTCTCTGGGGCCGTCTTCAAATACATGGCCTTGATGACCGCCGCAGCGGGCGCAATGATATTCTGTGCGTTTCATCCATAGGGAATTATCGGGGCGGGTGGAAATGGCATTTGGCAAATGGTCGTAAAAGCTTGGCCAGCCGGTGCCGCTGTCATATTTCATGGCAGAGGTGAATAAGGGCAATGCGCATCCGGCGCAGACAAAGCTGCCGTCGCGTTTTTCCTTATCCAGCGGCGAGGACCCGGCGCGCTCGGTGCCGTTTTTGCGCAAAACCCGGAATTGCTCCGGGGTCAGGCGTTTTTTCCATTCGGCTTCCGAAAGCTGCCATTTGGCAAAGTCGGGTATGCTGCCGGAATCCATATCGGAAACGGGACTGGCCTTGGCCATGCTGGCCGCCAATAATCCGCTACCGGCCAAACCACTTAAAAAACCTCGCCTGCTCATGGACACTTTTCATCCTCCCTTTGTTGAGACCAATTCGCATCATAATCGGCCAAAGCGGGAAAGCCAGCCCCCTTCACGCAAAAGTGTCGTGATGTGAGGGGCGGTTAAAGCCCGCCAATGAACAGGGCCAGCAATATCAGCAATCCGGTATCACGGTTGGATTTGAAAATTTTAAGGCAGCGTGCGCCATCATTCATGTCAAAGCGGGAATATTGCCAGAACAGATGCGCCATGGCGGCAAGCATGACCACAAAGGCCCATTGATTGAGCTGGGTCAACGAGGCTGCGATGAACAGGAAGAAAACCATCACCGCATAGAAAATGCCAATCCACAGGCCGGATTTATCGCCGAGAAAACGGGCGGTGGATTTGACCCCCACAAGGGCATCATCCTCGCGATCCTGATGGGCGTAAATCGTGTCATAGCCGAGGGTCCAGAAAATGCCTGCCGCGTAAAGAAATATTGCCGGCCATGCAAGGCTGCCGGTCATGGCTGTCCAGCCCATCAGCGCCCCCCAATTAAAGGTCAGCCCAAGCCAGGCCTGTGGCCACCATGTGATGCGTTTCATGAAAGGATAAAGCGCAACAAGCGCGAGGGAAGAAACACCAAGCCAGCGGGTGGCCGTATTGAAGCTGAGCAGGATCAGCAAGCCGACAAGGGCGAGACCAATCATCAAGCCGACCGCATAGAGAACGGGTATACGCCCGGAGGCGACGGGGCGATTGGCGGTGCGCGCGACTTTGGCATCAATATCGCGATCGACAATGTCGTTATAGACGCAACCGGCCGAGCGCATGACAAAGGCACCAACGGCAAATAACAGGCTATAGAAAAAGGCCGTGCGCAAATCGGCGTCATGGACCGCGCCATCGGCCCAGGCGAGAATGATGCCCCAAAGAGAGGGGATCAAAAGCAGCCAGATGCCGATGGGCCGGTCAACCCGCATCAAGCGCAGATAGGGACGCACCGGCTCCGGCATGGCATCAATCCATGACCGCGCCGGGGCATCGGGCATGGGGGCGTCAGATGCGGGCGCGCCGGTTTGAGATTTTGGATTGGGGGCATCCATGCTTAAAATCGCCTTCATCTGGTCTTTGCGAATCTTTTGTTTATACGCTAAAAATAGGCTCCCTCAGCGCTTTAGGCAAATAGGGATTTTTGCGCGAAAATCAACAAGGTAAAGGCAAAACCCCAATGGCTTCAGTGATAAGGCTTTTTGTTGAAGCGGCGCTTTGTGACGGGGCTATGATAAATTTACCACGAGATCAGGCCCATTATCTGGGGGCGGTGATGCGGCGCAAGGCGGGCGATGAACTTATTCTGTTTAACGGGCGCGATGGGGAATGGTATGGGCGGCTGGCGCGTCTCGACAAGAAATCTGCCTCGGTGACGGTGCTGGCGCAAACCAGAGGGCAGCAAAGCGCGCCGGATTTATGGTTACTTTTTGCGCCGATAAAACGCGCCCCCCTCGACCAGATGGCGCAAAAGGCAACCGAGCTTGGGGTTTCAGGGTTAATGCCGGTGATGACCGAGCGGACGATTGTTTCGCGGGTAAAAACCGATCGCCTGAAAGCCAATGCCGTTGAGGCGGCCGAGCAGACCGAGCGGCTTGATATACCGGACATTTTCGAGGCGCGGAAATTAACCGTCCTGTTGGGGCAATGGTCAATCGATGAGGGCGAGCGGCGGATATTATTTTGCGATGAGGAACTGGCCAATGGCGAGCAAGCCCCAAGCATAGAGCAGGCGCTCGCGCCTTTTAAGGACAAGACCTTGCCATGGGCGGTGCTGATCGGCCCGGAAGGCGGGTTTACGGATAAAGAGCGCGACCATCTGAAATCTTTGCCCTTTGTCACCACGGCAAGGCTGGGCCCGCGCATATTGCGGGCGGATACGGCGGCCTATGCGGCGCTGACCCTGTGGCAGTCGGTTTTGGGGGATTGGTAGGGCCTGTTCTCTCATCCCCATCACATTATTGTCAGCAGCCATGCTGCAACGGTATTTCCTGCTTGGCCCCAAGGGCGGGGAGGCGTAAAGCAATAGGTTACAAGAATATTTTAAGGTAAATCGGGTCATGGTCTGGACCGCCTCAGGAAAGAAATGATGAATAATAAAAACGAGACGGCCAGCAAAGAGCCTAAGCGCGCTGACCTGCCGCCGATTGAAAGCAAGGCCGAGCTCATCACCTATCTTGAGGCGGGGTCAAAACCCAAAGCGCAATGGATGATCGGCACCGAGCATGAAAAGTTCGGGTTTTGCTGGGAAGATTTAAAACCCCTGCCTTATGATGGCGAGCGCTCGGTGCGCGCGGTGCTGGACGGGCTGGCCGATCAGTTTAACTGGCAGCGGGTTTTCGAGAGCGATAATATCATTGCCCTTAAACAAGCGGGCGCTTCGATTACTTTGGAGCCGGGTGGGCAGTTCGAATTATCCGGTGCGCCGCTGCAATCGCTCATTCAAACCTGCAATGAGGTCAACCAGCATCTGGAGCAGGTGCGGGCAATCGCGGAGCCTTTGGGGATCGGCTATCTCGGCATGGGCTTTACGCCCAATTGGAGCCGCGAGGAAATGCCGCAAATGCCCAAAGGGCGCTATACGATTATGCGCCGCTATATGCCCAAGGTCGGATCGCTGGGGCTTGATATGATGCATCGGACGGCGACCGTGCAGGTCAATCTTGATTTTGGTTCTGAAAGCGACATGGTGAAAAAATTTCGCACTTCGCTCGCCTTGCAACCGATCGCCACGGCTTTATTTGCCAATTCGCCTTTGACCGAAGGCAAGCCCAATGGCTGGTGTTCCTATCGCGGGCATATCTGGACCGATACCGATCCGGATCGCACCGGCATGCTGGATTTCGTGTTTGAAGACGGTTTTGGTTTTGAGCGTTATGTGGATTACATGCTCGATGTGCCCATGTATTTTGTCTATCGCGACGGCGATTATATGGATGCGGCAGGGCTTTCGTTTCAGGATTTTCTGGCCGGAAAACTTGCGCCTGCGCCGGGGCAATTACCAAGTTTGAAAGACTGGGAAGATCATCTCTCTACGGCTTTTCCGGAAGTGCGGCTGAAAACATTTCTGGAGATGCGCGGGGCCGATAGTGGCTCGTGGAATACGATTTGCGCCCTGCCGGCTTTGTGGGTCGGGCTTTTATATGATGATGCCTGTCTGGAAGCCGCCTGGGATGTAGCCAAAGACTGGGACCGTGAGCAGCGCCATCAATTGCGCGAGGACGCAGCACGTTTCGGGATGAAAGCAAAAATCGGCCGCCATAATGTGCAGGATATTGCCAAGGAAATTATCGCCATTTCCCGCGAGGGTCTGAACAAGCGCGCCATGCTCGATAAAAGCGGCAATAATGAAAGCGGGTTTTTGCAGCCGATTGTCGAGGTGGCCAATAGCGGCGTGACCATGGCCGAGCGCAAGCTTGCAGAATTTGAAGGCGAGATGGGCAGGGACATGCGGGCGCTTTATGAGAAATATGCTTATTAGAGCGGTATTGGAGGGGGCGCAAAATGGATGAGGCGATTGCCAAAGCCTGTCGCGCATTGCCCCGGCGCCATAAAGCCTTTCGCACGGCCTTGAAGGCCATCGACAATAGGCCGCATATTCGCCGCCGCCCCAAAGGCTATCCGGGGTTGTTTCGGATCATTGTCGAGCAACAGGTCTCGGTGCCATCGGCGCAGGCGATCTTGGCGCGCTGCAAGGCGGCTTTTCCCAAAATCACCCCGGCGATTATTCTGGATTGTGATGAAGCGCGTTTGCGTGAATGCGGCTTGTCCGGACCGAAAATCCGCTATGTGAAAATTCTCGCCGAGGCGATTACTGAAAAGACAATCAGGCTGGGCGCGATGCAGAAAATGTCGGATCAGGAAGCCGTCGACTATCTCTGTCAGGTCAAAGGCATTGGTCCATGGTCGGCGGCGATCTATCTTTTATTTTGTGAGGGGCGGATGGATATCTGGCCGCAAAAGGATGTGGCCTTGCTCGCTGCCTGGGCCACGGCGGCGGGGCTTGAGACCCGTCCCAAAATGGAAGATTTCGATGCAATGGGACAAGGCTGGGCCCCCCATCGCGGGGTGGCGGCGCATATATTATGGACCTATTACGCGAAAATTCGCGGGCGGGCGGCGATTTGAAAATTAGCCATTTAAGCCCCAAGAATCACCTATATTGGCGTTTAAGCAATTTTGCTCTATATTACGTTTTGTAAAAAGGAGTATGTGCGTTCAGTTGGCGTTGTGAAAACAAATTGACCAAATTGCTGACCAGGGAGATTGAACGCTCTCAAGGTCCGGATGCGCTTCAGATTTTTTCCCGAATTTCATCTCATTCAAACCGGTTTTTGGCAAGCCAGTTTTTCACCAATGAAAGAGGGGGCGTCAGATGTTGCAGCAATTAAATCACCGCCACCCGGATTCATGTCCGGCGCTGGTGCTGAACGCGGATTTTCGCCCGCTCAGCTATCTGCCTTTGTCCCTGTGGTCGTGGCAGGACACGTTGAAAGCTGTGTTCCTTGATCGGGTCGATGTGGTTGCGGAATATGACAAGGTCGTGCATTCGGCGAGCTTTGAAATGCGCCTGCCTTCGGTGGTGTCTTTGCGCACCTATATAGATCATGCCCGCTCCCCGGCCTTCACAAGATTTAATGTGTTTTTGCGCGATCGGTTTACCTGCCAATATTGCGGGGATACCAATCGCGAGACCTTGACCTTCGACCATGTGGTGCCGCGCTCTCATGGGGGGCGCACAAGCTGGACCAATATTGTCGCAGCCTGTTCCAAATGCAATTTGCGCAAAGGCGGGCGGACCCCGGCACAGGCGCGGATGTTCCCGGCGCAAAGTCCCCGCAAGCCCAATATGTATGAGCTGAACGAGCGTGGTCGCCAGTTCCCGCCCAATTACCTCCATGATTCATGGATGGATTATCTCTATTGGGATACGGAGCTGGAGCCGTAGAGGTAAGCGGATTATTTTAAAGCAGACTGTTATTATCACGCTTTGGCGGCTGCAAACCAATATGGTGCCAGCCCTTATCGGCCAGCATGCGGCCCCGTGGGGTGCGCTGGATAAGGCCCTGTTGCAACAGATAAGGCTCAATCACATCTTCCACCGCATCGCGGGATTCGGCCAGCGCCGCCGCCAGGGTTTCAACCCCCACCGGGCCGCCGCCATAATTTTCTGCAATCAGCCGCAAATAGCGCCGGTCAAGAATATCCAATCCAAGGCCATCCACATCGAGACGTTTGAGCGCCTTGTCGGCAATGTCCGGATCAATCGCGCCACCACCTTCTATCAGCGCCACATCGGCCACCCGGCGCAAAAGCCGCCCGGCAATACGCGGCGTGCCGCGAGAGCGCCTTGCGATAACCCGCGCCCCGCCATCGCGCATGGGGGCGCCGAGTTTTTGTGCGGCGCGTTCAATAATATGGGTCAGTTCATCTTCCGTATAGAAATCAAGCCTGAGGGGAATGCCGAAGCGGTCAAGCAAAGGTTTGGCCAGCAGGCCGGATCT
>JALSJA010000323.1 GCA_026989615.1 Parvularculaceae bacterium
GAAAAAACTTTCCAACCTGCAATCCATGCTGCCTTTGCTGGAGTCTGTCGTGCAGACTTCCAAGCCTTTGCTGATCATTGCCGAAGATGTTGAAGGCGAAGCTTTGGCAACGCTGGTTGTCAACAAGCTGCGTGGCGGTTTGAAAATTGCTGCGGTCAAGGCCCCGGGCTTTGGTGATCGTCGCAAGGCCATGCTCGAGGACATTGCCATTCTGACCGGTGGTCAGCTGGTGTCTGAAGATCTCGGCATCAAGCTGGAAAATGTCACTATCGACATGCTGGGCACAGCCAAGCGCGTGGTTATCACCAAAGATGATACCACCATTGTTGATGGGGCTGGTGAAAAAGCCGACATTGAAGCGCGGACATCGCAAATTCGTGCGCAAATCGAAGAAACCACTTCCGATTATGATCGCGAAAAACTGCAAGAGCGTCTGGCCAAACTGGCTGGCGGCGTTGCGGTCATCCGTGTTGGCGGGGCGACCGAAGTGGAAGTGAAAGAGCGTAAAGACCGTGTGGATGATGCCCTGAATGCAACCCGCGCTGCGGTTGAAGAAGGCATTGTGCCCGGTGGTGGTACGGCGCTGCTATATGCCTCGCAATCTCTGGAGGGCCTGAAAGGTGAAAATTCCGATCAGGATGCCGGTATTGCGATCATTCGTCGTGCCCTGCAGGCGCCAATCCGTCAGATTGTTGAAAATGCCGGTGTGGAAGGCTCCATCGTGGTTGGTAAATTGCTGGAGCAAAAAGACACCAAATTTGGCTTCAACGCACAGACGGAAGATTATGGCAATCTCATCGAGATGGGTATTGTCGATCCGGCCAAAGTTGTGCGCACGGCTCTGCAGGATGCGGCATCGGTTGCCGGTCTTTTGATCACCACCGAGGCCATGATTGCCGACGCTCCGAAAAAAGAAGCTGCGGCCGGTGCCCCTGATATGGGGGCCATGGGCGGCATGGGGGGCATGGGCGGCATGATGTAAAGGCGGAAGCCTTTAGCATCTAAAAGCCGCCCATCATCAGGGACTAGCCGGACCTTGCGGTCCGGCGGGGGCGGCATGATGTAAAGGCGAAGCCTTTGGCATCATAAAAGCCAACCATTCTTCTTGTGTAGAAAAATCCAGCGGCCTGCTCGAAAGAGTGGGCCGCTTTTATGTCATTGGGGGGAATAAAAATGCGTCCGGCTCAGGTCTCCACACGCCCCTGAGGCCAGACGCATTCTTGATGATCGTCTTAACGAAACAATCTTTCTCCACTTGCGGTGAGGCCGTGGCGAAATCCTGTCCAGAATATGGCGTAAATATGATTGGCGCCAGAAATTTATATAGTGAGAAGAATTTCTGCTTTTCACCACAACAAAAGGTGTAATATTTATTTTCTTGCGCGCAACTAGACACATCTCGGCAAGAAAAACTATTATTGCGAAGCGTTCTCAACATATAAAAAGCCGATTTGTGTATCGCCGAAGATGCGCCGGTCAAGTTCAATAAAACCCTCAGGGCGGGCGGGGACTTCGGTCTTTGCCTGCTCAACCACGATTAGGGCTTTATCGGCCAGCCATTGCCCTTGGGTGAGTTCTTTAAGGGCCGGTTCGACCATGGCCTTGTCATAGGGCGGGTCCATAAAGACCAGCGTGAAGGGGGCGCCGGTGGAGGAGGGGCGCGGGCCCAAGGCAAGGGCCGAGCGGCGATGCAGGCGGGTTGCGCCAAAAAGGTTCAGGCGTTCAATATTGTCGCGAATGGCGGCCCGGGCGGCGGCAGCGTTTTCAACAAACAGGCAAAATTCCGCGCCCCGAGAAAGGGCCTCAAGGCCCAATGCACCAGAGCCGGCAAACAGGTCCAGCACCCTTGCGCCCTTTAGGGGCTTGTCTTCTTTATGGGCGAGAATATTGAAAAGCGATTCGCGCACCCGATCCGTGGTGGGCCGTGTGGCCATGCCTTTGGGGGCGATGATGGAATGGCCTTTATAGCTGCCGCCAACAATGCGCATCGCTTACAGCCCCAATTCTGTGCTTAGTTTCTGGCCCAATTGTTCACGCAGGGTTTTTGCGGGGACTTCCTCAACCGCCCCTTTGGGCAGGCTGCCCAGTTGAAACGGGCCATAAGACAGGCGGATGAGGCGATTTACGGTGAGGCCGAGATGGCGCATCACTTCGCGCACTTCGCGGTTCTTGCCCTCGCGAATGGCAATAGTAACCCATGCATTGGAACCTTGTTGACTATCGAGAACGGCTTTGATCGGACCATAATCAATACCGTCAATGCTGACACCCGCGCTTAGCCCGTCCAATTGTTTCTGGCTGACCCGCCCAAAAGCGCGCACCCGATAGCGCCGCAACCAGCCGGTGGCGGGTAGTTCCATATGCCGGGCCAGAGCGCCATTATTGGTCAGCAATAAAAGGCCTTCGGTGGTAAGATCGAGCCGCCCGACCGAAATTACCCTTGGCATTGTGGGGGGCAGAGCGTCAAAAACCGTGCGGCGCTCTTGCGGGTCTTTATGGGTGGTGACGAGACCGTCAGGCTTGTGATAGCGCCACAGTCTTGTCTGCCCCACCTGTCCCACGCGGGCATCGTCGACGCGGATATCTTCGTCGCCGGTGACTTTAAAGGCGGGGGTGTCGAGGGTTTTTCCATCCACTTGCACGCGGCCCTCAGCGATCAGCTTTTCAGCATCGCGGCGCGAGCAAATGCCGGCACGGGCGAGAAATTTGGCAATCCGGTCGCCTGCCTGGTTAGAAAAATCATTTTCGGTCATGGGTTAGTCTTTAGCAGAACGCCTGCCCATTGGTAGGATTAAAATCACTATCGCGCTGAGAATAATGGTGAGGGTGCTGGCGAGCCCGCCTTCGAGCCCGGCGGCTCCGCCGGTTAAAAAATCCGGTCCGGCGGGAGTGAAATTCATCACCTTGTCTGCCCCCAAATCAGTGCCGCTGACGGGAATGCCGAACAAATGGCCTTGGGCAAAATTCCACGCCCCGTGATAGCCGGCAATGCCCCAAAGACTGCCTTCGCGCAGAACATAGAGACAGGCAAAGAGCGAAAACAAAAACAGATCTAGAAAAAATAGCGGTGAGGTATTGGGGTTAAGCCCATGGAGCAGGGAAAAAAGAAGGCTGGAGGCGAGCGCGCCAACCAGCAAGCCATGGCGCACACCAATGGATTGAAATACAAGCCCGCGCAATAAAATTTCTTCCGATGTGCCCTGCACCAGCCAGGCCAGCGCCAAAAATCCAAGCGGCCACAGGGCAACCCAGCCTTGCGGCATGGATGGCGCGCTTAATTCCGCCCAGCCAAAGACAAGCAGAAAATAAACCCCCAGCGCCATGGCGGCAATGCCAAGGGCGATACCGCGGAATAATTGCCAAAGACTTGCGAGGTTAAAAGCAAAACCAAAACTCGAAAGCGATCGTTTTTCAAAAAAACGGACCCAGAGCAGGCCGCCAATCAGGGCAAGGCTGGTGGTTGAAAATAGTAGGAAAGCCAGAACCGGCGAGGGAAGATTTTGTTCCAATAGCGAGCGGTCATGCATGGCCTGTTCAATAAAGTCAGGAGAAGCCACAAGTGGCAACAGGAAGACAAAGGCAATCGTGCCGATAATCTGCCCGCCAAAAAGCGCCAAAGCAGCCCCCAATATGGCCCATAACCCATGGGGTGGTTTTTTTCCGTCTGTCTTGGGTTTGGCCATGTCGAGATAGTCATTTGGCAGTAGCGGTGATGACATTTCACATTCCTTGTTTGCAGAACGAACCAATATAAGCTTGTTTTTCCAATGGGGCCAATCTGGCCAAGGGGGCGACTGACTGATAGGTTTGCCCCATGAGCGAGCACATAGATGATGACTTCATGGCCGAGGCCATGGTTGAAGCCAAAAAGGCGGCCCAGATGGGCGAAGTGCCGGTGGGAGCGGTTTTGGTGCTGGGTGGTGAAATCATTGCGCGGGGCCATAACCAGCCTATCAGCCGGCACGACCCGACCGCCCATGCGGAAATTATTGCTATGCGCATGGCCGCCAAGGGGCTGGAAAATTATCGCCTTAACGAGACCACGCTTTATGTGACTTTGGAGCCATGCGCCATGTGTGCCGGAGCTATTTCTCATGCTCGCATTGCCCGCCTGGTGTTTGCTGCCGAGGACCAAAAAGGCGGGGCGGTGGTTAATGGCGTGCGGTTTTTTGAGCAAAGCTCTTGTCATCATCGGCCGCAGATTGCATCGGGCTTCAAGGCGCAAGAAAGTGCCCGGATGTTGCGCGATTTTTTCAAAGCCCGGCGCTGATTTCGACTGTAAGAGGTGCTTTCTTCTTTGTCCTGACCGGCCCATAATGATTGATAAAAATTCGATAAGGAAAACCTGATGCAGTTTGACCATTCTCCCCGTGCCAAAGATTATATTGCCCGCACCCGCAGCTTCATGGATGAGCATATTGAAAAGGGTGAGAGAATTTATCACCAGCAGCATCAAGCTTTTGGCAATGATCGCTGGCAGGTGCCGCCAATTATTGAAGAGTTGAAAGAAAAAGCCAAAGCGGCGGGTTTGTGGAATATGTTTATGCCCAATCCCGAATTCGGGCCGGGGCTTTCCAATGCCGATTATGCGCCGATTGCGGAATTGACCGGGCGCTCGCTGATTGCGCCGGAGGTTTTCAATTGCGCCGCGCCGGACACCGGCAATATGGAAGTGCTGGAGAAATATGGCAGCAAAGCGCAACAGGAAGAATGGCTGCTGCCTTTGCTCGATGGTAAAATCCGGTCGGCTTTTTTGATGACCGAGCCGGGGGTTGCGTCATCGGATGCCACCAATATTGAAACCAGCATCAAGCGCGATGGTGATGATTATATTATCAATGGCGTGAAATGGTGGTCGTCCGGGGCAGGGGATCCGCGCTGCAAAATCTATATTGTCATGGGCAAAACCGATGACAGCGCGGAAGTCTACAAGCAGCAATCCATGATATTGGTGCCTGCCAATACCAAAGGTGTTTCTGTCACCCGCCATTTGCCGGTCTTTGGCTATGATGATGCGCCCCATGGGCATATGGAAGTGAGGCTGGATAATGTGCGCGTGCCGGCCAGTCATATGTTGCTGGGCGAGGGACGCGGTTTTGAAATTGCCCAAGGGCGTCTTGGCCCGGGGCGTATCCACCATTGCATGCGCACTATTGGCGCGGCGGAAAAAGCGCTGGAGTTGATGGTCAAGCGCCTTGGCACCAGAGAGGCCTTTGGCAAGCGTCTGATTCAACATTCCGTTTGGGAGCAGCGCATTGGCGAGGCGCGCACGCAATTGGAAATGAACAGATTGCTATGTCTGAAAGCGGCGTGGCTGATGGACACTATGGGTAATAAAGCGGCGCGGGCGGAAATTGCCATGATCAAAGTGGCGGCGCCCAAAATGGCGCTTAAAATAATTGATGACGCTATTCAGGCCTTTGGCGGCGCCGGGGTTTCAGAGGATTTTCCATTGGCCAAAATGTATGCGCATTTGCGCACTTTGCGTATCGCGGACGGCCCGGATGAAGTGCATAATCGCACGATTGCCCGGCTGGAGATGAAAAAATATATGAACCGCTAAACCCCGGAGAACGCCATGCTCAATGCTGCCCTTGCTCTCATTATCTGGACATTTCTCATCTGGATTTTGATGTATATTCGTCGCCTGCCAGCCATGAAAAAAGCCAAGATTGATCCACAGGATGCCAAACATCACGGCTCTTTGGATAATTTGCCAAGTGCTGTGCGGGCGGCGGGGGAGAATTATAATCATCTCCATGAGCAGCCGGTTATTTTTTATGCACTGGTATTTTATACGGTTCTTAGCGGCAATGATATGACCGGCGGGGCGTCGGATGTCTGGCTTTATTACGGGGCATGGGCCTATGTGGCTTTGCGGGTCTTGCATTCGCTTGTGCAGGTGAGTTTCAATCATGTGACTTTGCGCTTTTTGCTATTTGTTCTTGGCTCTTTTGTGCTGATGGGGATGGCCGCGTACAATGTGCTGATTGCCATGGGTTAACCATAACGGATTGGAATTTTCATAAATCCGGCCATTTTTCTTCGCTTTTTCTTTGAATCAGAAATCCCCAATGCCACCGGGGCATGAATCTTGCTGAACTTTAAGCGGCCATATAGGCGCTTAGAGCACTTCTGCGAAAAGTGGGTCCTTCGACAAGCTCAGGATGAGGCCGGTTTTCGGATAAGAAGTGCTCAAAAACAAAGGCTCTAAAGGACGGATTGAATGGCACAGGCAAAGAGACAAAAACTGGGGAAAGTCGTTAACTTCCAGCTCGGGCGGGGGATTGCGGCGATATTGGTGGCGATTTTTCACGCCAATGTTTTTTATACGCAGGAATATTATGGCCAGATATTTAGCGAGGTTCTGAACTTCGCCTATGCGCGGGTTGAGTTTTTCTTCGTCCTTAGCGGGTTTATCATGTTTTACATTCATGACCGCCATATTGGTGTTGCGGGCAAGTTCAAAAATTTTCTGATAAAACGCTTCACCCGCATCTATCCGATTTACTGGGCGGTGTGTATTCCGTTTTTTGCAGCCCTGTGGTGGCGACAGGATCCGGCCGATCCGGTGACATGGCATGATATCTGGACGTCGCTGCTATTGTTCCCCACCGATCATTACCCGCTGCTGGTGCCCGCATGGACCCTGCGTATTGAAATGCTGTTCTATCTGTTTTTTGCGCTTTTGCTTTTGTCAAAACGCCTCGGCTATGGATTATTTGCTCTGTGGATTGGCGGCAGTCTCTATGCGGCGCTGACCGGACCGATTTCTTTCCCCATGAATTATCTGTTTTCCAGCTATAATGTATTGTTCGTTGTGGGCATGGCCAGCGCCTATTATGTGAAGCGCCATTTTGTGCCCATGCCGGGGGTTCTAACCGCGATTGGCTTTGTCAGTTTTGTGGTGATCGGTCTGCTCGACACATTTGTGTTTTACGGGGCAGGGCAGGATTATCGCATTTTGGCGCTCGGGGTCAGTGTCTTCTTCATCGTTGTTGGTCTATGCGGGCTTGAACAATGCGGCATACGCTCACCCAAATCGCTGGAATTTATCGGCAATGCGTCCTATTCGATCTTCCTCGTCCACGGGCCCACCATGGCCATATTGGGGGTCCTGTTGCAGAAGTTTGGCCTCATCGAAGTCCTCTCCCCCGGCGCATTCTTCTTCCTGATGACAAGCGTCGGGATCATAGCCGGCGGCGTGTTCTATGTGACCATGGAAAAACGCATCGTAAATCTGGTGCGGGTCCTGCTGGAGCGTGGCAAGGAAAAACAGGCCAAGGGCGAGGCAGTTGGAGCATTGGCCACAGCTGATGGGCAGCACGTCCTTGGTGGTGGCGCCCCCATGCTGAGGAGCCCCCGTCCTTCGACAAGCTCAGGATGAGGGCGGTGTCTCGCAGGAGGGCCGCCACTTCGATGAGCGGCCAAACCAGACC
>JALSJA010000324.1 GCA_026989615.1 Parvularculaceae bacterium
CTGGTGGATTTGCGCAATATTTATGCACCGGAAATGATGGCCGAAGACGGCATTGATTACCATTCCATCGGCCGACCCTATATTGCGCCAAAGGTATAAAGCCTTAAAGCGTCTTGACCCAAATATCCCGATACCATTGGCCAAAGCGCGCAAGCCCCTCGGCAAGGGTGATTTTGGGGGCGTAATCCAGCTCTTTGCGGGCGCGGTCAATATTGGCCCAGGTCCGCTCCACATCGCCTTTTTGCATGGGCAGAAAGGTTTTCTC
Organism: Parvularculaceae bacterium; assembly: GCA_026989615.1. GTDB lineage: Bacteria > Pseudomonadota > Alphaproteobacteria > Caulobacterales > Parvularculaceae > S012-90. Next base: position 266 of record JALSJA010000324.1, read on the forward strand.
CGCCTCTTGCCCCATGGCTTTTTCAACCCCGGCAACAAGGCTCATTAATTGCTCCGGATTGTCATTGCCGAGATTATAAACCCGATGGGGGTGGGTGAGGTCTTCACGCTTGTCTACCGGCCGGTCGAGCGCTGCCAATACGCCATCAACAATATCGGAAATATAGGTAAAATCCCGGCTCATCTCGCCATTATTGAAAATCTTGATGGCGCGGCCTTCGCGAATGGCATCGGCAAACAGCCAATAGGCCATATCCGGGCGACCCATCTCCCCATAGACGGTAAAAAACCGCAAACCGGTGAGCGGTATTTTATAAAGCCGGGCATAGGAATTGGCCATCAGTTCATTGGATTTCTTGGTCGCCCCGTAAAAGGAAACCTGATCATCGGTCATATCGGTTTCCGCAAAGGGGATTTTTGTGTTGCCCCCATAAACCGAAGACGACGAGGCATAGACGGTGTTTTCGGGCTGGAGGCGGCGCGCCAGTTCCAGAATATTGCCATGGCCGACCAGATTGGAGGCCGTATAGGCGGCGGGGTTGTCAATCGAGTAACGCACGCCAGCCTGCGCCGCCAGATGAACAATCCCGGTCACCGCAATGCCGGAAACCGCCGCCGCCAGTGCCTGGCTGTCGGCAATGTCAATTTCGTGAAAGGTAAACGCCTTTTCCCCTGACAGGCAGGCAAGGCGCATCTGTTTCAACGCCGGCGTGTAATACTCATTGAGATTGTCAATGCCGATCACCTGTTCACCCCGCGCCAGCAGGGCCTTTGCCACATAATGACCGATAAAACCGGCTGCGCCTGTTACCAAAATCGCCACAGATAAAAAACTCCCTTAAAAGCCTTGGCTGCAAGGCTCGCTTTTGACCGATGCATGAAACTGCGTCAATAAGAAGCCTTGGCTATATTATTGACCCTACGCCGAATGCGCAAAATTGGAAGCCTGCCCGTCATGTCAAATCCCGCCCCGATCATAAAGAAAACTGCCAATATTGGCCTTTTGGGAGGCTCCTTCAATCCACCCCATCAGGGCCATCGGGAAATTTCTCTGGCGGCGCTGGCGGCCATGAAGCTTGATCAGGTGTGGTGGCTGGTCAGCCCGGGCAATCCACAAAAAGACCCCAAAACCTATGCCGGGAAAAGCGCCCGCCTCAAGGCCAGCATAGACATGGCCGATCACCCGCATATTCATGTTAGCGATTTCGAGTTTCAAAGTGGCACCCGATATAGTTTTGATAGTATCAAGGCACTGAAAACCGCTTTTCCCGGGATCAATTTTGTCTGGCTTATTGGCGCTGACAATCTTGCCTCCTTCCATAGCTGGAAAAACTGGCAGGAGATTATGGCCGCCCTGCCCGTTGCTGTTTTCAATCGTCCGGGGTTTCGGCATAAAGCCCTGTCCTCGCCTACGGCCCGGTTCTTTGCCAAGGAGCGCGTGGCAACAAGGGAAATTCGCCGCCTTGCCCATCGCCCCCCACCAGCCTGGGCCTTTATTGGCAAAACCGCCAACCGGCAAAGCGCGACCCGACTTCGCCAAACCAATCCCGATTGGTCCGAAAAATTTCTTTGACAGTTTCCTTGCCCCCTTAATCCTCGCCCCCCTTAAAAAGTGTCTTTTTTTTGCCATGAAAATAATGGTAGTATGCCCCAAAGACCCTCATCGAAAGGGCTTTCAAACCCCTCATCATTACAGGAGAAACCCGTCTGACCTCGAAAACCAAAAAGGCTAAAACCGCCAAAAAGGCCAATAAAGCCGCCAGCAAAAAAACCGTGAACAAGAAAACAATAGCCAGAAAATCACCGGACAAAAAGGCTGCCGTGAAGAAAACCACCGCGAAAAAATCATCCGCCAAAAAGGCGGTCACGAAGAAAAAGGCGATTAAGAAAAAGACCAGCAAGAAGAAAATCACCGCCAAAAAAACCGTGAAAAAGGTTGCAAAAAAGACCACAAAAGCCGTGAAAAAAAAGCCGTCAACCAAGAAGCGCTCTAGCAAGAAAATAGCGGCTAAAAAAACCACGGCTAAAAAAGCCACGAAAAAGAAAGTCGCGAAAAAGTCGGCCAAGAAAAAGCTGGCCCAAAAGAAGGCGGTCAAGAAAAAAGCGGTTGCCAAAAAAACGCCTGCCAAGAAAACAGCTTTGAAAAAGACAAAAGCCAAAGCCACCAAGAAAACCACGAAAAAAGCCGCCAAGAAAGCTGTCAGCAAAAAACAGGCGGCCAAAAAAACCATTGTGAAAAAAAGCACCGCCAGAACAAACAAAAAGCTGACCCCGGAGCAGGAGCAGGACCTGATTGCCAAAAACAAAGTGATCAAGTTAAAGGCTTTGCTGTGCCGCCAACTGGACAGTGAAAAGGCCGAGAATATTCTTTGCATCGATCTTGAAGGCAAAACCGATATTGCCGATGCCATGATTATTGCTTCGGGTCGCTCGGCACGCCATGTTGGTTCTTTGGCCAATAAACTCGGGCGCACCATTAAAGAGCAGAATATGGGTGAGGTTGCTATTGAAGGCACCCCTGCTTGCGATTGGGTGCTAATCGATGCCGGTGATATTATCATCCATTTGTTCCGGCCTGAAGTGCGCGAATTTTACGACATTGAACGGATTTGGAGCGACGAGACCTTCAGCGCCAAACCCGCAAATGCTTAATCTGCATATCATTGCAATCGGGCGGCTTAAATCCGGCCCGGCTTTTGATTTATTTGCGGACTATCAAAAACGCCTTGGACAGATCGGACGCAATGCCCATATTGCCGGGCTGGTTTTGCAGGAATTGGAAGCGCCCAAATCTCTCGACGGCAAAGCCCGCCAGACACGCGAAGCAGAATTATTGGTCACCGCCATTCCCCAAGGGGCGCATATTTTTGTGCTGGATGAACATGGCAAGGCGATGAAAAGTCGGGCACTGGCACAAAAAATAGCCGATAGGCGCGATCAGGGCGCACAGGACATTGCCTTTATCATTGGCGGGGCTGATGGCCATGGCCCGGCCATTCGGGCCTTGATGGATACTGGCAAAGCCAGTGCGCTTTCCTTTGGTCCCAATACCTGGCCGCATATGCTGGTGCGGGTAATGCTGGCCGAGCAGCTCTATCGGGCTTTGTCCATATTAACCGGCCATCCCTATCATCGGGAATAAGGCTTCGGGTCTGGCCATCCTGTCCGAGCGGATATAAATATTCTTCTATGTTGCGAATCTGGACCATGCCGGTTGTTATAGGCGCCCTTTTCTGGGGCGGTCTTGCCTGCGCCATGCAGGCACAACCAAGCGAAGAACAATTACGCGAAATCGAACAGCGCCTTGAAGAAAATACCCGCACCGCCGAGCAGATAGAAGCCGAAAAAAAACGACGCGAAATTGAATTAAACGGTTTGCGGGCGCGATTGATTGAAACCGCTGACTCCCTGAAATCGGCAGAAACACAAGCCACGGATCTGGAGCGCCGGATTGCGGATCTGACCGCCGATGAAATCATTGTCCGCGGCACGCTTGCGGTGCGCCAGCAGGCTTTAAGCGAAACCCTCGCCGCCCTGCAATCGCTGGAGCGCGCCCGCCCGCCGGCCCTTGCGGTTTCTCCCGATGATGCCGCTGAAGCCGCCCGTGCCGCCATGGCCCTTGCCACCGCAGCCCCGGAGCTTGCCGATCAGGCCGAGCGGTTGCGCCTTGAAATTGATCGCCTTGACCAATTACAGACCGAGTTGGATATGCAAAAGAACCAGTTGCGCGCCGTAGAGCGTGAATTGGCGGCGCGGCGCACCGTGCTGGAAGAACTGCTCTCTCAAAAGGAAGAAGAAAATGCTCTGGCCCAGCGCCGGGCCGCCGCCTTGCGCGCAGAAAATTTACGCCTCGAACAACAGGCCTCAACCATTCGCGAATTGCTTCAGGAAATTGAAACCACCGCTCTGGCCGCTGCCACCCCGGAGCGCCCTCCGATCCCGCGCCCCAACCCGGTCACCATTCCCGATGCAACAAGTGGCGACAGCCTGCTTGACCGGCGGCCGGAACTGGCGGTCTATGCCAATCTGCCTTCGCTGTTTTCCAAAGCCAAAGGCAAATTGCCCTTACCCGTTTCAGGCATTATTTCCGCACCCTATGACAGTGTTGCCAATGACGGATCGACCCTTGAGGGGGTGCGACTGCAGACCAGAAACGGCGCGGTTGTAACCGCCTCTTTCCCCGGCGAAATCGTCTATGCGGGACAGATTGGCCGTCTTGGCAATATCGCCTTGCTGGATGTGGGGGAGGATTACCATCTGGTTTTCATTGGCCTTGGCCGTCTCGAGGTTAAAAAGGGGGACAATATGTCTGCCGGGGAGGTCATTGGCTATATGCCTCAAAACGGGCCAAGGCAGGAATTGGAGTTCCAGATTCGTCGCAAGCAAGCCCCGCAAAATCCGGAGCCATGGTTGCGCAAGACCCAAACTGGGTGATTCAGAGGGTTAACAAGCCGGAATGCGTGCTTAAAATTACCGTCACAATCACAGGACCGCCCTTGGCAGCCCCCCCGACTTCATGTCACTATGGCCCGTGACTTCAGGCTCTGAAGCCTGAGTTTGAAAGTCCGGGTTTGAAAGCCTTGAACCTTGAACCAATCCTTTTTTGAAGCGGCCTCGTCCGGAGGCTCACAGCAAAGATAGACCTGTCAGATGAATCCAAACAATAAGCCGATAACAACATCTCGTAAGAAAACCTCCGCCACTCGCGCCAAATCCAATCGGACCGGTCGCCGGGTCAATATTGGTGCCATGCTGGGGTCAGCCTTTCTTGGCAGTGCCATCACGGCGGTTTTGCTGACTGCCGGTTTTGCCCGTTCGGGAATTAACGCCGACACCTTCCGACAGCTGGATCTGTTTGGCGAGGTTTTTGAACTGGTGCATGATAATTATGTCACCCCCCCTGAAACCAAGGAGGTGATTGAAGGCGCCATAGACGGCATGTTGATGAGCCTTGATCCACATTCCAGCTATCTTTCGCCCGATGATTTTGTGCAAATGCAAGAGCAGACCCGTGGCTCCTTTGCCGGGCTTGGTATTCAGGTGACCATGGATAATAAAGGGCGCGGGCGCGGGCTGGTGCGGGTGGTTTCCCCGATTGACGACACACCGGCAGCGCGCGCCGGTATTGAAGCCAATGATCTGATTTATGAAATTGATGGCAAGCCGGTCTTTGGCCTCACCCTTGACGAGGCGATTGCCCGGTTAAAAGGTCCCCGCGGCACGCCGGTTGATATTAAAATCTTCCGGGAAAGCGCCGAGGAACCCATTGAACTGACCCTTGTGCGCGATATTGTCACCGTCAATCCAGTACTGTCCCGTATCGAGCGCGACAATTTCGGCTATGTCCGTGTGACCAGTTTTACCGATCAGACAACCAGCAAAATGCTCGCTGCCATTCGCGAAATGGATGAGGAAATCTCTGGCGGGATGAAGGGGCTTGTGCTTGATTTGCGCAATAATCCCGGCGGCTTGCTCGATCAGGCTGTGGCCGTTTCCGATGCCTTTCTGGAAGGCGGCGAAATTGTCTCGACCCGGGGTCGCAATCCCAAGGACACAATCCGCGAGCTTGGCTCGCCGGGGGATGTTCTGAACGGTCGCCCGGTCATCGTGCTGATCAATGCCGGTTCGGCCTCTGCCTCCGAGATTGTTGCCGGCGCTTTGCAAGATCGCAATCGCGGCCTGCTGCTTGGAACAAAAAGCTTTGGCAAGGGCTCGGTGCAAACTGTGCTGCCTTTGCAAAACGGCATTAACGGGGCGCTGCGCCTGACCACGGCACGCTATTACACCCCCGCCGGCCGCTCTATTCAACAGCTCGGTATTGTCCCGGACATTGTGGTGCCGATCACCCGGCCGGGCCAAGACCCCGAGGATGCCACCGATATTCGTTCCGAGGCTGATCTCCAAGGCGCGCTTGATATTGAAGCCCTTGATGAACTTGTGCAGCGCGATGAAGAAGGTCATGTGGAACCCAAAGACACATCCATTTTGGTCGAGCCTATCGAGTGTCCGCTGGAAGAAGATTGTCAGCTAAACCGCGCGCTTGATCTTTTACAAGATGGCAGCGAGTTCCGTGCCTTTCTGGCGCAAGCGGGTGAAGTCATTCGGTAATCTCATCTGAGATTTCGCCCTGTCAATGGCGACCCTTTTTGCGGGGTCGCCATTTTTCCATTCTGCCATTCCCTTTCAAGAGTAATCTCCATGACTGCCAAACCGCTTATTGTTTTTGCCACCTGCCTGAAAGAACCTGATATTCAGGAAAGCGATGCCATGTTGCAAAAAGGTTTAGAGCAACGCGGCGCGCAAATCATTGCCGCACCTTGGAACGGGGATTTTGCTCCCTTTGCCAAGGCTGATCTCGTTCTTATTCGTTCCACCTGGGATTATTTCGATCGGTTTGAAGATTTCTTTACCTGGCTTGATCGCCTCGAGGCCGAAAATATTCGCACAGAAAACAATGTTGAAATCTTGCGCTGGAATGCCCGCAAGGACTATCTGTTTGAACTACAAGATAAAGGCGCCGCTTTGATGCCGATTGTCAAAGTGGCCGCCAATATTGAAAGCATTGCCGAAGCCTCCAGAACGCGTGGCTGGACAAAATCTGTATTGAAATGCCTGTGCAGCGGCGGCGCTCTTGGCATGAGTGTGATTGACCCTGCCAATCCGGGCGAGATTGAAAAAGCCCTCATTGCTACAGAGCCTTATCGATCCCACGGATTGATGCTGCAAAAATTTCAACCGGAAATCACCAGCGCCGGGGAATGGTCCTTGGTGTTTTTTGATGGAGTGTTTTCGCACGCTGTTACCAAACGGCCAAAGCCCGGCGATGTTCGTGTGCAGGCGGTTCATGGGGGCATTTATGAACGGACCATGCCCGATACCGAAACTTTGGCGCGGGCAAAACAGGTTTTATCCTTGGCACCGGGCTTTGCCAGCGCGCCACCAGCCTATGCGCGGGTCGATGGCATGATATTGGACGGCGCATTTCAATTGATGGAACTGGAAATGACCGAGCCAGAATTGATGTTTCCCTATGCCCCGGAAGCCGTCGCTATTCTGGCCGATAATCTGCTTGCTAAAATCAGCTAGAGCCTTTTCGGTTTTGATGGAA
>JALSJA010000325.1 GCA_026989615.1 Parvularculaceae bacterium
CGCAAGATAATTTCTAGAGGACTTTCAAATCGCCAGCGGAGGTTTTGCCCCGCTTTGGGTCGGTTTGAAGTTCGAAGGATACTTTTTGTCCCTCGTCAAGACCGCCGAGACCGGACTGCTCGACTGCACTGATATGAACGAAAATGTCCGCACCGCCATCATCAGGCTTGATAAAGCCATAACCTTTGGTGCCATTGAACCATTTAACTGTTCCTGTTGCCATGATAAATCTCCTTAGCTGCAACTTTAGTTTATCCCGCCGGACCCTCATGGCCCTTTGGAATTCTTGAATTACTCTTTACGCTCCAGCAACGGCTTTTGGTCGCCGCTTTCTGGAATTTCTGTTTTTGCTCCGCGCTGCTGCGCCGCCGCCTTCTTGTTTAGAACGTGCCTGGGATGTTCCCGGACGCCGCCTTGTCGGGCGTCGGCGCTGTTTCACGGCCTTGCCAATCGCTACGGAAAAATCAATCGGCGACCAGCCCGGGGTTTGCTCAGAAATCAATGCACGCCCAATCAGCTTTTCAATCTGCTGCAAATGCAAGCGCTCACTTGGGTCAACCAATGATATTGCAATCCCGGTTGCGCCTGCGCGTCCGGTGCGGCCAATGCGATGCACATAGGATTCAGGCACATTGGGCAATTCATAATTGACCACATGGGAAACCCCATTGATATCAAGGCCACGCGCCGCAATATCGGTCGCCACCAAAATCTTCAACTTGCCTTTGCGAAATTCTTTCAAGGCACGATCCCGCTGGCCTTGGGTACGATTGCCGTGAATGGCCACACTATCAAGTCCGGCCTTGCGCAAATACACACACACCTTGTCAGCCCCGCGCTTGGTGCGGGTAAAGACAATCGCTTGGGTTACATCGCGATCTGCCAGAATTTCAACCAAGGCATTTTTCTTTTCGCCACTGGATAAAAGGCGCACGCGCTGATCCACGGTTTCCGCCGGTTTTGAACGCGGCGAAACGGAAATTTCTTCTGGCTTGTCAAGAAACTGATCCGCCAGCTGGCGAATTTGCTTGGGCATGGTCGCCGAGAACAGTAATGTCTGGCGATCTTTTGCGGTCTTGCCCAAAATCTCTCTGATGGCCGGCATAAAGCCAAGATCCATCATCTGATCGGCTTCATCGAGCACAACATAATGGGTCTCGCCAAGGCGAATAGCGCCCGAACGCATATGGTCCATCAGACGCCCCGGTGTTGCCACACAAATATCAACGCCAGCCCTCAAGGCTTTCATTTGCGGGCGCGGATTCGCCCCGCCAACAACCAGCACGCAAGAGGGACGCACATATTTGCCATAGACATAAACCGAGCGATGAATTTGCGCCGCTAATTCCCGCGTTGGCGCAAGGATCAGTGCGCGGCAGGTACCCGGCAAAGCGCGGGCCTTTTTGTCCTGATTAAGCCCGTGCATCAAAGGCAACAAAAACGCTGCCGTCTTGCCGGTGCCGGTTTGCGCCAGACCTATAAGGTCGCGCCCTTCAAGCAGGCTTGGTATGGATTTCGATTGAATGGGGGTTGGTGTTTGATAGTTCCCGGCTTTAATAGCGCGCAGAACGGGCTCGGCAAGGCCGAGCATAGAAAAATCTGTCAATTTTGGTCTTTCGTCGCCACGAGGGCAATCCTGAATTGTCACAACCTTGGCTTACAAGGTCTTGGGTCTTAATGTTACGGTCTGGCCTGCACGGAAAAGGGTGAACCAATGGCGTTACTAAATTTACGGCCGAATAGCTTCCGTTACAAAAAGCAAAAAGGAGCAACTCAGATATCCATGGAAATTGAGCAATAAATCGCTTATCCGCGCCCATGGACAAGCCCTTCTTCGCCCGAGAGCCCTATAAAAGCAAGCAAAATCGGTCACAGGGCCAAGATACGCCCAAAACAGCGATAATAATGCGAAAAAATGCGCTTCAGGATGAATTAGTGGTCAATATTGGCACTTACCACTCACCAATATTATCCATACTGGCCCAAGGCTCCTTTTTTTCAAGCGCCCCGTTCTTCTGCAAAAGCTCAATGGAAATACCATCGGGCGAGCGAATAAACGCCATACGGCCATCGCGGGGCGGGCGATTAATGACAATTCCCTCATCCATCAGCTTCTGGCAAAGCCCATAAATATCATCAACCTCAAAAGCCAGATGACCAAAATTCCGCCCGCCCTTATAATCCTCTTCATCCCAATTATAGGTCAACTCAATCAGAGGGGCATGATGATCTTTCGCCATGTCCAAATCATCAGGCGCTGCCAGAAAAACCAGTGTAAAGCGCCCCTGTTCATTTTCCATGCGACGAACCTCTACCAGCCCCAGACTATCGCAATAAAATTTCAGCGCGGCCTCTAAATTTTTCACCCGAACCATATTATGTAAAAAGCGCATCCAATTTTCCCTCAAGACAAACAAATAGCAGTCTAACAAAAGCCGCCCTTCCGGCCAATGAAAGAAAACACATATGTTCAATCCTGAAAATGAAGACCAGATCAACCATTGGAACGGTGAAGCAGGCGATAAATGGGTCCATATGGCCGAGCTGCTTGATGCCATGCTCGCCCCGCACGGACAAAAAGTGATAGCGGCAACCCCCTTGGCCCAAGGCGACCATGTGCTTGATATTGGCTGCGGCGGCGGCGCGCTCAGCCTGATGGCAGCGCAGAAAATTGGCGCAAACGGGCGTATTACCGGCGTCGATGTCTCCGAGGCCCTGCTCGACCTCGCCCGCAAACGCGCTGACCAAAAAGGCGTCAAAGCCGATTTCCTCCATGAAGATGCCAGCAATTTCACTTTACCGGAAAAAGCCGATCATGCGCTTTCGCGCTTTGGGGTGATGTTCTTTGCCAAACCCGCCAAGGCCCTTGCCATCATCAGAAGCAATGTCAAAAAGGACGGCCAGTTCAGCTTTGTCTGCTGGCAGGGTCTCAAGCAAAATGAATGGGGCCGCATGCCCCTCGAAGCCGCCCTGAAATTCCTAAAAACCCCGCCGGAAATGCCGCCCCCCCACAGTCCAGGTCCGTTCGGATTTGCCGACCCGGATTATCTGCGTGACGTTTTGCGTGAGGCCGGATGGCAAAATATTTCCATTGAGCCGCTTTCAAGCAAAATGGCCATGCCCGGACGCGACGCCCAAGAGGCAGCGCAATTCATGCTGGAAATGGGCCCCATATCTCGCCTGTTACAAGAGCAGGAAATTGACATGGCCCCGGTCGAACATGCGATGGCTACAATGCTGGAAAACAAACCCCGACAGAATGGGAAAGTTCTGCTTGATAGTCAGGCCTGGCTGGTTACGGCCATATCTTAGAGCACTTCTGCGAAAAGTGGGCCCTTCGGGACTCTGCTTCGCAGTTCCTCAGGGTGACGCCGGTTTTCGGATAAGAAGTGCTCAAAAACAAAGACTCAGAGCCCCGTTTTGATTGGTATCAAAACGAAAAAAGGCTCCAGTTACGCTCACGGGCCAGTGAGCGCTGCGCGAGAATGCGATATGGGCCCACTCTCACATAAACTTGGCCAAAACCCTAAGGTGCATATGGCTCCAGCGCCAAACCGGCTTGGTGCCATGCCATTACACCGCCCTTGATATTGGCAACATTGCTATAACCCGCACGCGCCAGCGCCGCCGCCGCCTGACCGGAGCGACTACCCGATCGGCAAAACAGCGCCAAGGGCGTCTCCATATTGCCTTTTGTAAGCGCGGCAATTTTTTCAAAAAAAGCAGGGTCCTGCAAAACCACACCCTGCGCCCCGACAGGACGACCGGTCTGCAGCCACTCTTCCGGACGGCGCACATCAATCACCACAAGCTCCCCCGCCCGCAAATCGGCCTCGGCCTGCTGGACATCAATCACACGATAGTCAGGCGGCGGTGATCCGCGCCCAAACAGGTTCAGCAGCGACATAAATATTCCAAACTCACTGTTTAAAAGCCACGCAAGCTATTCCTTACCGCCGGTTTTAATCCCGAGAATTTTATACGCGGGACAAAAGCCGACAATCGAGGTCAATAACAGGACAACACCAACAATGATGGTGATAATGCCAACCGTGCTAGCGGGGGCAACATTACCCGCCATAAAAACATAGGCGATAATACCGGCACCAATAACAAAGCGAATGATACGATCAAGCGAGCCTTCATTTTTTGCTAAAGCCATGATCTATTCTCCTTTCTTTGTAGACCCTGATAATATAGGCCGAACTGATGCCAGTTGAAAGCCCTGTGAGTGGCCCCCTATTCTCCCGTCAAGGGCAGGCCTTGCGCCTGCCAGTCCAGAATCCCGCCCTGCAGATGAACAACAGATTGAAACTCCATATCCCGCAACATCCGCAACGCCTTGCCACTGCGCCCACCGGACCGGCAATATAAAAGATAGGGGGTTGTCCGGTTCAGCGCCGCCAATTGCTTTTTGAAATCCGGTGCATAAAAATCAATATTGATGGCATTTTCGATGTGACCTTCGGCATATTCATCCGGCGTGCGAATATCAAGAATGACCAGCCCCTCAATATTGGCAATCGCCTCTTGCGCCCCCATGGCATCAACATCGACGATACCAAGGCTGGCTATGATGACTTTGGTATTTTCCCCGCCATTGTCATTGAGCAAATCCGGCGCATCGCTCGCAGCATCAGACGGCGCCTGACCACAGGCCACAAGGCCAAGGCTGGCCAGTAATGGAATATAAGTTCGTTTCATGATTAAAATTCCTTTTTTTGCCTCGCGGCGCGTAGCGCCTCCGGCGGGGCGGCAAACATTTGCCGACGCGCGGTCGCGCTTGTTGGTTCTTGAACAATAGTTTATCAGGGCCGCAGTCGCGCCCTTACAAGGTTTGGATATGATCTTTATTTCTCTTTTCTTTCATCAGGTAACTCCCTCATCCTCGCGGGCGCCCGCGGATGGGGTCTCAAGGGACCGCTCCGGCATAAACGGCACAACCAGACACCACAACAGATTTGCAGGCTTTGTGGTCTGATATTGCGGCAATCCGATAGTCATGGCGTCATGGCCCTCCTGCGGTTGGTCGATATAACTGCCAAACAGCCTGTCCCAGACCGACAGATTAAACCCGTAATTGCTATTGGTCTCTTCCGGAATAACCGAATGATGGACCCGGTGCATGTCGGGCGTGACAATAAGCAAGCGAATGAAGCGGTCCACCGGACGCGGAATTTTGACATTGGCATGGTTGAACAAAGCGCAGGCATTCAGCAATAGTTCAAATATAAATACCGCGACCACCGACGGCCCAAGCACCAATACCCAGAAAATTTTGTAAATCATGGACAATATGATTTCCACCGGATGAAAGCGCAGGCCAGTAGTGGTGTCGATATCGCGATCCGCATGATGCACCTTATGCAATGCCCAGAGGATCGGGATTTTATGGGACAATACATGTTGCCAGTAAATCGCCATATCGAGCAACAAAAGCGCCACAATAAATTCAATCCATCCCGGTGCCTCAAAAAGATTGATCAGGCCCCACCCATTTTGCGCCGCCATCGCCGCAAACCCCATGGCCAGAACCGGCACAACAAGCCGCATGGCGATTGTGTCAATAACCACAATGCCAAGATTGGTCAGCCAGCGCAAAGGCCGCCCCATCACCCGCGCCTTGCGAGGAAAAATCGCCTCCAACAATGCCATCACCAGCAATACGCCGGCAAAGACAGACATGCGCCACAGGGATTCATTTTCCAACAACATTAACGGACCTGTTTCACGAAACGGGTTAAGCTATATAGCCGACCATCATAGGGCATTGGACCATGACATCTAAGACCTTTGTCACAAGTCTCAAGCCATTGTGAACAGCCCGAATCGGCGGCTTTCAGCCATGAAGCGGCCAGCCGGATGGTCCCGGCTGGCCGCCTGTTCTGTCCAGACCTTCAAAAGGCGCTTATTTCACTTCCGTATAACGAAGATAGGGACGGATTTCCTCAAATCCTTGAGGGAACTTTGCCCTGGCTTCGTCATTGGTTACGGTTGGTGGAATAATCACCCGTTCGCCGGGGCGCCAATCGGCTGGCGTCGCAATGCCATGGGCATCCCCCGTTTGCAGACTGTCAATCACCCGCAGGATTTCATCAAAATTGCGCCCCACCGACATCGGATAGGTCATGGTCAAGCGAATTTTCTTGTTCGGGCTGATGATAAAAACCGAGCGTACCGCAGCGGTTTCGCTCTCGCCCGGATGGATCATCCCATAGCTTTGCGCAACCTTAAGGTCCGGGTCCGCAATGATAGGAAATTCCAAAACCGTATTTTGTGTGTCATCAACATCGGCAATCCATTTCATATGTTCTTCTACCGTATCGGTAGAAAGACCGATGGGCTTCACATTGCGCTTGGCAAATTCGTCAGAAAGCTGCGCCGTGCGCCCCATTTCGGTTGTGCAGACAGGGGTGAAATCCGCCGGATGGCTAAAGAAAAATACCCAGCTATCGCCGATGAAATCATGAAAGCTGATCTCGCCCTTGGTGGTCGGGATCGTAAAGTCCGGTGCGGTGTCGCCAATGCGTAGGGACATGCAATTCTCCTAAATCAATAAAAACTAAAGTAAAAAAGCCCATAATGGGCCAAGGGCTATGTGGGGCATTTACAAGGGATTTTCAAATGCAAAATTCACTTAAAAAATTTGCAAAAAACCCGAAGGTCACAAAAACCCAAAAAAAGCCCTGCAAACATGCCCGTCCGTCAAACTCGCGGGGCATCATCACAAACAGGTCAGCATGCCTTTAAAGGGCGTTTAGGGGCACTTTCAGATAGCGCACACCATTATCCTCCGGCGGCGGCATATCGCCTGCGCGCATATTTACCTGCACTGAGGGCAGGATCAGCTTCGGCATGGACAAAGTCGCATCCCGAGCCTTGCGCATTTCAATAAATGATTCACGGCTGGTGCCAATTTTTACATGAATATTGGCGCGCTTTTCTTCACCAATGCTTGTTTCCCAATGGAAATGATCGCGCCCCGGCGCTTTATAATCATGACACAGAAAAACCCGGGTCTCATCAGGCAGGGCAAATAATTTCTGGATAGAATCATAAAGCGTGCCCGCATCACCACCGGGAAAATCACAGCGCGCCGTGCCAAAATCCGGCATGAAAATCGTATCACCTACAAACACAGCATCGCCGATCAAATGGCTCATACAGGCAGGCGTATGGCCGGGGGTATAAATCGCCCGCGCTTCAATCTCACCCACTTTATAAACCTCGCCATCTTTGAACAAATGATCAAACTGGCTGCCATCGGTGTGAAAGCTCTCGCCCTCATT